>JBJMFM010000062.1:0-2523 GCA_045808425.1 Nitrososphaeraceae archaeon
TGGAGTTATCCATATCCATTTTTTGCCTTGAATCCTAATACTATGATTACCAGATACTGATGATGTAAGACCCATTTTATACAAATCTTTGACACAATTTACAAGTATCTTTTTGTTATTGAGTTATCATCACCATCATCAGCCTTTTTTGTATGTTGAATAGATATATGGCTAAGTATTCTCCATATCATGTTTTCTGTGATCAGGTGTCTTCGGATACAACTCTGTATGATAATTTCCCTAATCAATTTATTTGGAAGTCAGTTGATGATCTAAAGACAAAAGGTTTTGTGATAGACTCAGTTATTACTAGGCGGGTTGGATCTGAAGGAAATCCTAATGTTTATCATGTAATATTCCATTATATACTAAACAAAACATATTGCTAAAACAAACAATAGTACAAAGAAGTTGTAAGATTTATTATTACTACTAACTATACTTTGCAACGTTGCCTATTCAAGTCAAAAAATGAGATGGAGAAGCATTTTCCCAGAACACATCAAGTATATGCAAGATAGATAGATCAAAAAAGGAAAAAGGAATGGCAAAGTAAGAAATCCTTTTGGTAAGATTAATTAGTACACCATATTAATACATAAAAAAGTGTTTTTTGATACATAATCATGTCTTAGCACCAAGTTTCATAATGGATATTATAGTTACTTACCTAAAGTAGTTTTTAATGATAACCCTAAAGTTTACAGCAATATTAGCAGTAATTGCTATGCTTGCCTTATCACCTTCTTTTATGACTACAATGACGGCTTTGGCTGTCAAGGGTGATTTCGATGGTAGTGGAAGTGCAGGTAAGCACTTTGATGGTGATGGTAGTGATAGTAAACAAATAACCCATGGTGTTGATAGGCACTTTAACGACAATAACAACAACAATGATGACCATAATAACCATAATGACAATGTAAAAGTAATTCGTAAAACAGTAGTTGTGCACGACAATAATGACAACCAGAGAACGATTGTGATTAACAGTAACTTGCAAGGAACCTGCTTTGTCACACAGAGTCAAATAGCGCATAATGATAACCTGATAGAACAGTTGTTAGATCAGTGCGTATCCGTGACTATCATACGAGACTATTTATATTAAGCATTTCAAGTTTTGGTTCCTAACGTTTTATAGACAAAGGTCAGCTTTATGCATTCAACTCTATTGATTTGATAGCAACACATCTCCATTTAATAAAGCGAAACTATATCTATTTTAAACTTTAATTTTAGTTCCTGAGATGTTGGAAAATTCTATACAGATTCCTTCCGATTCCTCTATTGTTGTAATGCATGATTTCTCCATAGATCGAATTATTAGACTAAAATCCATAGACGAATTGCTCAATCCTTTGTTTGAGAAGACAAGTTTTATAGATAGTAGTATTGTCAGAGGCATAGCTTCCATGGTTGATATCAAGGGTGGAAACGCCATAAATATTGCATATTGCCTTGCAAAACTCGGACTAGATGTTACTTTATTTACAATTGCGGATCAAACGGGTTCAGATATCTTAAGGAGAATATTCTCACAATTTGGAAATAAAGTAAGATTATGTATTGCTAATGGAAGGCGTGGATTCACAACTGCAATAGAGTTTCCTAACGAAAAAGGTCATAAAGTAAATGTATTATTATCTGATGTAGGCGATAACTCAGATTTTGGTCCTGAAAGAATCTCTTATCAAAAATATTTAGATATCCTGGCTAATGCTAATGCAGTTGCTGTGGTTAATTGGGCAACCAACTTAAAGGGAAGTCAATTAGCAGAATATGCTTTTAAAATGTCGCCTAAGGCTCTCCACTTTCTTGCTCCTGCAGATATCAAAACAAGGAATAAAGAGTTCAGAGACTATCTAAAAGAAATTGCTGGAATACTTGATATTTTAAGTATAAATGAAAACGAGTGCAACTGGCTTGCCAAAGCTATTGGTTGTGGGATTTTGTTGCACGAAGGAAGTTATAACACGGATAACGTAAGGTCTGCAGCCAAAATAATTGCAAGTAAAACTGGAATCAGAAATGTCGATTTGCATACAAGGATTGGCTCGGCATGGTCTGATGGGAATCAGAGTGCATTCAGCCCTTCCTTTAAACGCGAAGTAAAGACTATGACAGGAGCTGGAGATTCATGGGAATCTGCAGATATTGTAGGGTACCTTGCTCGATTAAAGGCCAAAGAAAGGCTGTCATTTTGTAACATGTATGCTTCATTATATGTCAGTAATCCTCATTCAGAACCATCGACCATGGAAGAATTACTTAGGTCAATTAAAAGATCGTTCTCTTAATGTGTAATGTCATCAGTTAACCAACGTTTGGCCATATCTGCTAGATTACACGAAATTGAGAGAAAACAAATTAATTAATTAATCCATCAATCGGCAGTCATGATCATGCTTGAAATTCAGTACCGGTTCAATCAAGAGATTAGACAATTAAAGGGATGTCTTGAAAATAGGAATTATTCTGATGCATATACCCATTATGTAACATGACATTGTTCATAGAGTA
>JBJMFM010000063.1:0-10130 GCA_045808425.1 Nitrososphaeraceae archaeon
CTCTATTCATTATATATTACCCTCAATATGTCAACTCTGGATTTACTATGGTTAATGGAATTTCTCCTTGAGCAAACCTTTCGATGTTAGTAGCTATTATTCTTGCTATTGCATCTACTGAGTCGGCAGTCCACCCTGCAATATGTGGTGTAAGCATGAAATTATTAAGTTTTAGTAATTTATCGTCGGGATTGGGCGGTTCTTCCCAAAATACATCAAAGGCAGCTCCAGAGATTTTACTATTTGATAGTACAGCGTATAATGCTTCCCTATCTACTATAGGAGCACGAGCAACATTTATCAGAAATGCAGATTTTTTCATCAAAGCCAGCTCTTTTGCGCCTATCATATTCTTTGTTTCTTCTGTAAGTGGAGTATGTAACGAAACATAGTCTGCTCTGGAGATGGATTCTGAAAGTATCTCACATCCTCCAAGATTGTCTACAAAATATGCTTTGTCAATTCCTGGCTTTTTCAAAAATGGATTCTTTGTTACTGCAATAACGTGCATACCAAAAGATTTTGCTCGCTTTGCAACCTCCAAACCTGTTGCTCCAAGACCAATAACAACAAGTACTTTTCTTTGTATTTCAGAACCTAGAATGTCAAGCTCTCTTCTTTCGAATATTAAACTAGATGTATTATTATCATTTTTAGTGGCTAGTCTTTTTTCTTTTACATTTTTTGCTAAATACAATAAAAGAAAGAGAGTGTGTTCAGCTACGGAAACAGCATTCGCAAGAGGAACATTTGCTACCAAGATTGATTTTGACGTACAATAGTGTATATCTACATTATCTATACCAATACCTGTTTGCTGTATCAGTTCTAAGTTTGGACATGCATCTATAAATGATTTGTCTATGTTGCCAAAACCGTTTACAATTACCTCTGCATCTGCAATTTGTGGTAATACAGATTTCTTATAATCAATAGTTTCTCCCGTTAATCGCATCTGATTTAGTTTGGCTAATAAAATTTTATTCAAATCAGAAGAACGTGTCAAAAGCTTTATTTTCATTTATTTGAATCTACTGTAAATATTTGGCCCTCTTATTATTATTATATTAGAGATCTATCTTCAAAGTATTCTCTGGCCCCTTAGCCATCAATTATACCTAGAACATCATTGTGATCCTTTCTATTAGTTTTGTTGTTATTATTATTATTATTTTTGCTGGTTTCTTTACGTTGTTGCTGCATCAATTTATACTCCTAGATATAACCTTTGATTGTTATGACTTTTCTCATTATGTATGAGTACTAATTTTATCATATATACAAACACATACCAATTTTGCTATATATGTATCACAGTTGCCTCAAACTGACTACGCTTTAAATTGAATACTTGGTTAGCATCAACTTATTGCCATAGTTAAATAATATATCCACGAACTAGTATTTGGTTCTATATTGGCAGTAATTGATCAAACAAAGATTTTAGTGACAGGTGCAACAGGGCAACAAGGTGGGACACTAGCAAGATTATTACTTCAAAAAAAACATAAAGTGTATGCACTTACTCGAAATACTCAATCACCTGCAGCGCAAGATCTCAGAAATAAAGGAGCAAAAATAGTAAAAGGGGACCTTGATGATTCTGATTCATTGAAGCAAGTAGTAAATGGCATAGACTCTATATTTCTAATGGGAACACCATTTGAAGATGGAACTGAAGCTGAAACGCGCAGAGGAAAACTGATGGCCGACATAGCTAAAGAGAATAGTATTGAGCACTTAGTCTACAGTTCAGTTGCAAATGCTGATAAAAATACAGGTATTCCTCATTTTGAAAGTAAATACAAAATTGAGCTACACATCAAAAATCTTGGAATCCCTTTTACTATTATTGGTCCCACCTTTTTCATGGAAAACATGCTCGGTCTAGGATTACAACAGGGTCAACTTGCTTTACCTTTATCTCCCTCGAGTATTTTACAGCAAAGCGCTCTTGAAAATATTGCAGAGTTCTCAGCACTAGTGCTTGAACATCGTAAACCATTTTTAGGTAAGAGAATAGATATTGCGTCTGACGAAGTCACAGGAGAACGAGCTACTAAAATTTTATCAAATGAATTAGGATACAGGATTAAATATGTACAAATTCCACTAGAGCAAGTCCGTCAAGCAAATGAAGATATGGCGCGTATGTATGAATGGTATGAGAGAGTAGGAACCGGTATAAACATTTCAAGTCTTCATCAAGAGTACCCAGAAGTCAATTGGCATACTTTTGAGGATTGGGCCAAATCTCAAAACTGGGATGAGATTGTATAAAGTATCATATGTGGCATAATTAATAATAATAATAATAACTGCAGATAAATTTTCTATGATTTGCGCTCCATTTGCTCAATACTTTGTTGGAATTCGTATTTCCACCCTTCTGGCAAAGCACTTATTTTTATTGCCCGCCTCATAGTTTCAATGTTGTCTAAATGATCTCTACTAATATAAAGATGAACAATATCTTTCACCGTAACATTATTTTTGTCTCTTCTGATAATCTCTATCTTGTCACCTATTTGGACTTCTCCTTCTTTTAATACTCTAAAGTAAATACCAGGACGGCCACTTGCCAAAAATCTTCTAATTATATCCATACGTCCAAACCTGACACCAAGCTTATAGCATGGCATTCTTGGTTGTGTTGCAACGAGCTTGGCAGATCCTATTTGAAGCTGATCACCAATATTGACAGTATCTTCCATTAATCCTTCAGTGGTAAAATTCTCTCCAAACATTCCCCACATAAGATCCATATTAGGAAATTGTTTGCGCCAGAAATCATAGTGTTCTGCTGGATAAGAATATAGGGCCTTGTCCAATCCACCATGTACTGTCAAATCAGCCTGTTTGTCGCCATCAAGGTTAAGCTTTCGTAGCATGATAGGGCCTTTGACTGGATCCTTGAAAATTGCAGTAGTTATAGTTTGCCCATTAAAGAGTACTCTCCTTGGAAGTCCGACATTCAAAGAAAGTACCTTCATTATAAACAATAGAGATAACTTCTCGTTATTTATAAGACTTGTAGTTTACGCCCTTACGTCTTAGGCATACAATTAATCTAATTTTTCATTATTATTGTGGGGGTGATGATGATGCCATTTTTCCTATGGCTTGGCATAAAAAGGCGGCAGATATATTTTGTTCATATATGTCTTCTGCTCTCATATTGTGAACATTTACAGCATGTTCAGAAATATGCTTTAAGACCTCGTCTTCTGTTTTACCTTCTGCTATGTAATCACATTCTAACCCTGACTCTTTGCAAGATAGTTTTATCATAATAGGTTTTGTAAGAAATTCTTGGATAACTACGTATTAAAGTATTTCAGTTGTGGGTCAGTTCTGCTAAGCTTGTAAGTTAGAGTAACATAAGTGTATTCTTTGGTTTTATGGTTTTAGTTTCCGTTACATGGTGCTTGTGTGTGTCAAGTGGCGCTTGGTTTAGGAGGATTTTATATTAACTGAAGAATATTAGTCTATGAAGCTAGATATACTTACTAATGCGTCGATGATGGTGATGATGATTCTATCAAGTTTATACTCTATAGGATCAGACGAAAAACTAAAGCTAGATTATATAGCATACAGAGGCAAGATAAATTAAATTAAATGAGAAATTCCATACTATACTGAACATTTAGTCTACTTCCAAAAGGAGCCTGCCATCTCTTTCTTTTGCAAATAAGGATACCAATGCTTCTTTGATATTGTCAAGCTTAAACTTTTTCCACACTCTGACTTTTAATTGCTTGGAGGATGTATCTACAAGCTCCTGCAGTTCTCTCCTCGTGCCACCAGTAGAGCCTATTAGTTTTATTTGCTTAGAATACAAAGATTGAACATTTAGTTTAACATCCGCGCCCGATAAACCACCAAATGCTATCCACCTTCCATTTATCCCAACAGATGCAAAGCTGCTATCCCATGTAGAAATTCCTAATGAATTTAGTACAACGTCTGCCATCTTTCCTTTAGTAATCTCATTTACTTCTTCCGGCACTCTATCATAATCACTTATGATAAAATCTGCTCCAAAATCATTTTTTATCCAATTATCTTTGGAAACTGCAATTACCTTTGCCCCTCTTTTCTTACCCAGTTGTACAGCCATCATTCCTGTATTACCTGATGCTCCAAATATAAGTAGATGTTCATTTACTTTCAGCGATGATTCATTTAAAGCATGATATGGCGTTAAGCAGGTTACTGGTAAACTTGCAGCCAAGTCCCAGTCCATGTCATCTGGTATCTTAAATACATTCCTTTCAGGCACTGCAATGTATTCTGCAAAACCACCATTAGTAATTGCACCAATTAATCCACCGTTTCTGCAAATCATATCGAGGCCATTTAGACACATATCACATGTTCCATCAAATACCTTGTTATGCACAATTACCCTGTCTCCTTTCTTGAATTTATTATTATTATTATTATTTACGTGGCTTCCAACTTGTTCTATTATACCACTTGACTCAGCCCCTGGTATATGAGGAACAGGATCTATTTTTTGCAACGCTCCTGAAATTACAAAATGATCGATTGGATTTAAGCCAGCTAACTTAACTTTTATCAGTATATCATGCTCGGTTATTTTTGGCTGTTCTGCATTATCTATAACTTTTAAATTCTCTAAACCAGGCTTTTCGAATATAGCTGCCTTCATGATAGAAATATTCTATTCCGTATTTTATTTATGACTTTTTTGTGCTGAGTCGCAATTAGTATAGTATATCCAGAAGACTATATTATACCTAATTACAATGAGGTATTATCATCGCTGTATGTATATATGCAAGTCGATTCTCGGCTCTGTATCGTTATCGCCGGATTGACCTAATTTTAGCGACTGTTCATTTCGTCAGATATATACTAGTTTTTTTGTAAGCTACAAGTATTTGGCTGTTTCCGACTGGTCTTCAATGGAGTATTCAAAATGCATTCTTCTGGCCATCAAATCTGGTTTGACTATCTCTATATCTTCAGGATCAAATCATATAATATTTCTTCTTCAGAATCTCCCAGTTTAAGACATGTACTTATTTACTATTCTTCGTAGAGTGTAAATGACACTGACATTCGCGACCTAGAAAAGCCAACTACAGAAAAGTAATATCTGAGAATAGCAAGTTCTAATTTATGTGTTTTTTATGTGATAAGACTGCTGCTGCTATTTGTGAGTTTCAAAATAAATAAGGCCATATGCAACTCCATCAAATAGTGAATATAAATTGGCAACAAAAAACAAGTTAAAGGTTCTGGGTTTCGCAGGAAGTCTGAGGAGAGGTTCTTATAATAAGGCACTTCTACGCGCTGCAGCAGATTTGCTACCAGAGGATATGAATTTAGAAATTTTTGACATTGAAGGTATTACTCCATTCAATCAAGATATTGAGGAAAATATGCCCCTGAAGGTAAAGGAATTCAAAGCGAAAATAAGGGAAGCAGATGCCATTCTTATTGCTACTCCTGAATATAACTACTCAGTGCCAGGAGTACTAAAAAATGCAATTGATTGGGCCTCAAGACCATATGGAGATAACCCATTTGATGGAAAACCAGTTGCGATAATGAGTGCATCTGTTGGTATGTTGGATGGTGCCCGAGCCCAATATCATCTACGTCAGGTGTTTGTATTTTTGAATATGTATCCAATCAACAGACCCGAGGTAATTGTTCCATTCGCACAAGATAAATTCGATGCAAATGGCAAGTTACTTGATGATAATACAAAAAAGTTTTTGGGACAATTGCTTCAGAACCTTGCAAATTGGACGCGGAAATTAGCATGCTGAGTCTCTCCAGTACAAAAATTAGGTATAGTACGAACCAAATTCATTATACTTCGTGGCTGATTGAATGGTATTATACTATCAACTTACTCAAATCAACAGAAATTTGGGATATATTAGATAACTAGCATATGATGCATATTTTCCAATAGATTTAATAACGATTCTGAGGAATTCTTTTGACTTTTTGCTATCTCTCCATCCAAATTCTTTTTTCGATTATGATGTATATGCATATATCTGAAACAAGTATCTTTACCTCTTTTAAAATTGATTATTTTATATTGTCATATCCGATAAATTTTGTATCTAAGTATTGCAAAAATGAGATTTAGACTATTTTTTCATTTGTTATTTACAATTTTTCAGGTACTCATACATTTGGTCAGAATACTCAGTCACACCAAAGCATATTTGTGTGGTACAGATAGGGGTAAGAGTTAATTCATTTATATATTATCCTAAATGGGTGGCGGTACAAATCTCTTTGAATTATCATTTGTGCACTCATAATTATATGCTATTGATAGAATTGTCTCTTCCTTAAATGGAGGTCCAATTATTTGTGCTGCTACTGGCATGTTGTCTTTGGTTAATCCTATTGGAATGCTAATTGCAGGTAAGCCTGTGCTATTGAATAGAATTGTGTTTCGAAGTAAAGCTTCACGGGTGTCTACAACAGTATTCATGTCAATGCTAACTGTTTCTTCATTAAATCTTGGAGCAGGAATAATAGTAGTTGGAACCATAATAACGTCTACTTTATTATTCAGTATTGAAAGAAATTCTTTTCTTAGTTTTCTTACAGTATTTACAGCAGAGATGTAATCCACTGCAGATACTTTCGTTCCCTGTACTAACATCTCTCTTACTTCATAGCTATAATCGTTCGCTCTTGTGTTTAGCCACTTCATGTGTATTTCTGAAGCTTCTGCAAGCCTAATTTCTTGCCAAACTCTATGATATTTTTCAGTATTATGCAAATCTACATTATATACTATAATTGATCCTGCCGATCCTAAAGTTTCAATAAAATCATAAAACAAGCTTTCTACTTGTGGATGGACATGATCAAAGAAATACTTTTTTGGCATCCCAATTCGTATTCCTTTAATGGACGACTTCTGGATAATTTTTGTATATATAGGTACTTGTTTGCGTTTTGAAGTTTCATCCAAGGGATCCCATCCAGCTATATGTTCCATCACGACTGAGGTATCCCAAGCACTTCTCGTAATACACCCTACGTGATCTAGCGAAGGAGATAACGGAAAAACATTATGTTTACTAACTCTGCCATAGGTAGGTTTCATACCGACAACACCGCAGAGAGATGAAGGAACTCTAACAGAACCTCCACTGTCTGTTCCTAAAGATATTGGAACCATACCTGTTGCAACAGCAGTGGCGGAGCCGCCACTCGAACCTCCAGATATTCTAGAGATATTCCATGGATTTTTAGACGAACCATAAAAATAATTAATACCAGTTATTCCAGACGCAAACTCATTTAGATTATTTGTTCCAATCAGAATTGCACCAGCCTTCTTTATTCTTCTGACAGCTGTTGCATCTACACGTGGAATATAATTTGAGAATATTTTCGAACCTACTGTACATCGAACACCTTTAGCATAGAAGATATCTTTAATTGAGAACGGAATGCCATGAAGAGGGCTATAATAATTCCCATGCTTGATCTCTTTTTCGGCTATTTGAGATTGATTGTATATGGTTTCTTCGTCAATGACAGTAATGAATGCATTTAGTATAGGATTGAGTTTTTTGATTCTACCTAAGCAAACTTCAATTAGATCCACTGGAGACATCTCTCCACTCTTTATTCGCTCTGATAGCTGCTTAAGTGAAAGCGATGACGAGTTTAGTTTCTTTACCATTGGAATCTAACAAATTGTATAGCACCTGGAAGGGACTAAATAGTCTAACTAATAAAGAGAATAAGAATAATAATAGCAGATAAGTCCTTCTATACTTCCTTATCTAAAAACCATTCTAGCATCACGCATATACAATAGTAATAAGAGGATATTGCGAATTAAAAATAATTAATGATAGTTTAGTACACTACTCCAAATATAGCTCTTCTCAGATAACAAGGAAAAGTGTCTACGGTGTCGTTATTTATCTACATAGGATTGGTCTGCATGAAAAATAATTTCATACTTGTAGTTGTTGTTATTCTTTTTTTACATGCTATCTTCATACCAGATACAAACGCCTCTATTTGTTGAAGCATTTTCGATTCATTATTTCTTGATTCAAAAATATAGCAGAACTAACTATTTCGACATGATGCTTATGATAGCGTGTATAATATCTCTGTATCCATAAGATATATTAATGTCTGTGCATTTAGCGGGTTTTCACTTTTGTTTCCTAATCTCTGTTTCAATTGCATTCCTAAGTTCCTCGTCACTCCTAGCAGAACAATCAATCCCAAGGGTATCAGCTATTGTTTCAAGCTTTTCTCTGTTTAAATTGTTATCGCTATTATAGTTACCACTTCTAATTAGTTCAATTTCTTTTTTTGCTTGAATTTTAGACTTTTCATATTCTGTGGATGCCTTACCAAAAGATCTGGCAAGCTCAGGAATTTTCTTTGCGCCGAAAATGATTACTACGGCTATTATAATAATGACTATTATCTCAGAAGCGTTTGTTATCCCCATCATTAAATTGGACAGGCCTAGCATTATATGTATATACAGAAAAGGCTTTTGAGGATTTAAGTGTTATCAGAATAAATATACTTATACTTGGTCAAAGAAGAATCGCAGCTAACAATAAATCCAAATGAATTACCTGGCAGTACAAAAGCATTATTTCGTGTAATTGCTACAGATGGAATAAACACAGCTATTGACGATTCCGATCATACATTCACCATTGTACAGTCTACGTCGACACACTGAATGGAATATTCAGATTCAGTAATACATACTATGAGCACATGTTGATGGCTGGTTACAATTCGAAATTACATCCTCATGATTATTGAATATATTTCCAAAGCAAACTTATTTTCTTCTAAAACATTGTTCAGAAAAAGTGCTTATATTGACTGGTATGACTGCTGCTCCTCCTCCTATTGTTGATAGTTGTATCCATTGATTAGCTATTATTATTGTTGTTCTGTTATTGTTACTACTACTACCATCAGGACTAGCAGGTGATTGTTACTATATATGAGAACACGGCTATTTCTGCCATCGTATCACAGTTGCATTTGCGTGTACTATTTAAACAAAAAATTTACATTTTAAAGCAAAGGACACTAGTTATTAGAATGCAGGAACAATACAAAAGGTTGTTTCGTTTAATGCTTCAAACTTCTTTAGTATCACACATATCTGTTCTTTCACTTCTTATTCTTATTTCTTCTCCGTAGGCACTTCATCTTATTTATGTTTTATGTCAATATGATCTGCTTCCTGCTTCTTTGTCAACAACATAATTTTGGGAATAATCCTGAATTTATCCACTTTACGTGAAGTTAGTATCTTTGTTCTCCTCAAACATTTTATTATAGAACTATATTCTTATAATTATGTATAATGTCCTGATCTCAAAACAAGGATTCAATTTTGTAAAGGCAATCGTTGTATCGGGAGCTTTTTTGATGATATTTTCAACAATTAACTTGTCTTCACCTTCTTCTTCCTACCTCTCTAACAAGGCTTTGGCTGTATCAGTTACCGATGTCGCGTTTGGAGGTGGCGGATTCAATTTACTTAATAACGAAGCCTTGCAGAGATGGTATGGCCAATGTTTGGCTTCACTTGGCACCACTACTGGTTCAACAGCGTTATCATCTTCTATACCCAGTACTACTAGTCCATTTATTGTCAATGGTGGCAATAATGGATTAACGTCTACAACTAGTCTAGATAACTGTGCTCAGCAACTCCAGTCATACGTAAGTCAGCTTTTGAGCTCATTTCAACAATGTATAAAGTCTGCCACAACGGGAAACGGTTTTGTCGGAGGAGGGGCTGGATTCAGTAATGCTATACAGGAATGCGCATTACTAGTATTACAGCAACAGCAGTTACAAAGCGGTCTACAAGCACAAAATGGCAATAGCATACTCAATAATGGCTTTACTTCGACAACTACAAATCCATCATCATCATCATTAACACCTACGACGCCAACAACATCTAGTCCTTTCACTCAGTTTCCAACTACCAGCAATGGCAATTTTGGAGCTTTTCAAAAGTTAATTCCAGGCCTTAGCAACAATAACATTAACAACAACCCTTCAACAGTTGCAACACTACCATCAACAACGAGTAATAATCCTTT
>JBJMFM010000064.1:0-2934 GCA_045808425.1 Nitrososphaeraceae archaeon
AGAAAGAAGAGAATGAAAACAAGGTTATAGTAAGTGTAGAAGATAGTGGTATAGGTATACATCCTGAGGTATTACCAAGATTATTTCAAAGGTTTGCTACAAAATCATATCAAGGGACAGGACTTGGCCTTTATATTTCAAAGAGTATTGTCGAGGCCCATGGCGGTAATATGTGGGCTCAGAACAATCCTGATGGAAAAGGAAGCGCCTTTTACTTTACTTTGCCAATTGTCTAACAGAAAAAGGAAGTGAAACCATTTGGAATATAGTAATAATAACAACAAAAAGAAAACAATCCTGATAGTAGATGATGAAACAGATGTTAATTACACATTTGAAACTGTCTTAGAAGAGAATGGTTTCATGGTAGATTCTTTTGACAATCCCGTTTTAGCATTGAATGATTTTAAGGCTGGTTTGTATGACCTTGTACTTCTTGACATAAAAATGCCAGAAATGGATGGTTTTAAACTATATGAAGAAATGAGAAAGGTTGATAATACATTTAAGGTGTGTTTTTTAACAGCTAGTGAAATGTTTTACGAAGAGTACAGGCGAGCATATTATTCTACAATGCACGAACATTATCCAATTATTCAAAAACCAGTTAAAAATGAAGAGCTTATAAAACAAATAGATAAAATAATAGCTTCATCAACGACAAAATAAAATTATGATGGAGCTTCTAAATTTGTCAATAGTGGCGGCCTTTGGTGTGCGAACTTGGTACCTACAAGAGAAAGTACAGCTTGTCAAGATAGGAATTAGCCTGTAGATTCATTTGGTCACCAGTGATGGGTTAGTTGCATAACTTAATGTAGCCAAAATGAAATGCCCATATAGCGGGGATTAGATCAAGGCCGCATCTCAGGAACTTTTACTGTCAGCTATGTCATCTAGGAACAGATTCCGGAGCTAGAGAACAGATACAGGCATTGTCATTAGCTAAAGAGTGTTATTCTATGAAGCTAGACTTGCTTACTAATACAATAGTATTTGATGATGCTATAAGATTTATGGAAGACAAACAAAAACAGAGGTCAAAAGATGACAGAGCAAAGTTAGATCGCTTATTTAGTGAAGGTAACCATAAGGTATCTCAAGAACCAGATTATGATTATGATGAGAATGAATTACAACAGCAACATGAAAAAGAGGCAAAAGAAATGGCAACTAACCATGTTTTTTGAGATCTAATATTCTGGTTTGTAGTGCAACTACTGCATTAATTCACTTTCATAAGCGATAGATTTTACCAGCTTTGGGTTCAGCTGTCTTTACAAGTTTTTAAAAAAGGAATACTTTTACTAAGAATGATATATGGTGGATTGATAGAATGATTTCATCTAACATTTCTGCATTTAAGAATATGGAGATTATATCTGCACCACCTACAAGCCAAATATCTTTACCGGGAGACTGAATTATATCTTTTTCAAATTCTATTACATCAGCTATAAATTGTGCATTCTGATCGTCAGATAATGACACACAACCTATGCAATAGTTTGATGGTACTTAGCGACCGGCAGTAGAATAGCCCATATAGAGCTACATAACACAGTTAAGAGTTAAGAAGTAACAAGTTCCATCATTATTCTTTCTACCAAATCATCAGTTCTAATTGGTTTTTTAATAAAGCAATCTACCTTCACAGTTGGGAATAGTTCCCTTAATGACTTGTAATATACTTCAAATGCTGTAATGAAGCAAACCTTTGCTTTATTGTCTATCTTTTCTATCTCTCTATATAACTCAAAACCATTCATTTTTGGCATCTTTATATCAATAAGTAACAGATCATATAAACCAGCTTTGAAATTTGATAATGCTTCTTGAGGATCATTAAACGTATCAACTACGAAGATTTGTTTTTTGTGTTCTTCTAGACCTATTTTTATAGACAAAGTAATATCTGGTTCATCATCTACAAGCAGAATTCTATACTGTGACTTAATTGAGCTGATGATAGAATTACTTTACCATCGCTGACATATGAACTATACTTAATTAAATTCTATTATCTCACTCGCTACAATCAATAACAGTATTCAAAGAAAAAGGCTAAAACTTTATCTTACTAAATCATAACTAGTGATATTCAAAGACCTAAAGAAAAGGGTTAACTTAGAAGCAACAGCACAAAAGCAGAGCAAACTCTTTGAAAGACTAGAGCATAAACCCTTTTGGATATGGGATGTTCAAGAATACAAACGTGAAGATATCAAAAGTAACGGAGATTGCTGTTTTAATCATATCATTGATTTGCCTCACTATGATAAGGAAAAGTACAAAGAAGTGACACGATGCTGCAGAAACAGTCCTAGGAATTTTTGGCTTTGATCTGCTAAGAGGAATTAGGACTTCAATTAGAGTATGAGAGATCGAATATTCCCAATGCAGCATTTGCAATAGTTATAGCAGGCCGATTGGTGTTCAGTTCAGGATCAGAATGATTTCTGCCATTGAGAGAAATATCCATGACTGGCAATCATGGGTCGAATCCCATTACCTCCATTTCAGTTACAGATCACTATAAGGTATTTCTTTATTGAAAATATGGATATCTTCTGTTATTCCATTTAATGTTAAGATAAAATTCTACTAATAAACACTAGTTATGATAGAGCACAGATCCATTTATGAGTGCTTCTTTTCTTCATTGAGACGTAATGGCATATCTTGCTATTAGTTCTGTTATATTAATGACATTTTATCATTTTCTTGGATTCATTGAAAAAGCAGAACATGACGGTCAAATAAAGAATCATCGTTAATTAAAAGATATGGTTTTGCTATCCTTGCCCGCTAATGTTGTTCAAGCCCTTACTACATATATTGTGATAGAGCTATCCCCTCTTTAGATTTCATTTCTCTCTGTGTCTTTATTTTAGTTACTGCATCTTCAAAATGTTGCATCAATATGAATGCCTC
>JBJMFM010000065.1:0-7171 GCA_045808425.1 Nitrososphaeraceae archaeon
TATCCTAGAGGATCAAGATACAAAGCAAACAGAAAGATTTGATCTACACTTGAAGAACATTGAAGAATTTGTTTTTGAGGGACAAAATCAGTTTACTGGAATAGAGTGGTGGAATAAGATTGGTAACTTTCCTTATCCTATAAGATATCATGTAGAAATATCACAGCTTATGTACGGTATATCGGATAATCCTTCAGATTCTGAATCTATAATTTACGGACCATACAATGCACTGATACCAAATAGCGAAGGATCCAATATACAATACCCCATCGCATTCGACAATGCCAGACTTGAACATGACTGCATATGCTATGGTGTTGTGTCAGGCCGTTGCAAGACTGGTATGAAATATTTTTCGAAAGGATAAAGTAAAACTTCATCTATTGATATTTTTATGTACTATCTCCTTCATAGTATATAGTACTACCATGCTATGTTACAGGTCTATATTCGGCCTACCTTCAGATTCGTTAAATGATACTTTTGTACTTTACAAAGGAGTTATAAAACAGTATAGAAATCCAGATATTCATAACATTGTTCTCATATTACCATTAGGATAAATCATAACATCTACAGATCTATTTCTGCAAAAGGGAAACTAATTTTAATTATAAATACATAATCACGCTGGAAAAAATTTGGTAATCATACGTCCAATAGAATTTGAAGATATAGAAAATAGAGGATTTTTAGAAGTATTGGAGAACTTGGTTCCTTCAGGTGTAGACAAAAAAGGGGCCAAACAAATATTACAAGAGATAAAATCAAATCCATTACACAAGATATTCGTTGCGCAAGAAGAACAAGAAGAAGAAGACAGCAAGAAGAAAATACTAGGAACAACTACACTACTTATAGAACCAAAGTTTATCAATAAAGGCATGCGAGTTGGTTATATAGAAGATGTATCAGTGAGAAAGGGCTATGATGGACTAGGTATTGGTTCACAACTTATAACCCATGCTACTAATGATGCAATATCCGTAGAAGGCTGTAGAAAGATATTGTTATACTGTTCTAAAAATACTAGACCATTTTATGAAAAACTAGGATATAAAATAGCTGATGATACGTTTGTCATGAAATTTGATATCTGAAAGTTAACAGCTACTGATATCATGCTTTTTATTTCCACATGATTTAATTTTTATTCTTTTGAAAGCAAATTTCTATAGGTATTTCTGTGACTGGAATACCAATAAAAAATATTAGGTTCGAAAATTTTTTGCTCTTATTTATTTAGCTACAGGTATACAGCTATGGCGATTTGTAGCTTAGGCTTCTCCGCCTTTTCTTGCTACTTCTTACCTTAAAACAACTTTAGGTGAATGAAAATATACCTGTTAGTATTAGTTGAATAGTCTTAATGTAATTTCTCAAGAAAATGAAAAGATGTATTGTTGTTGTGGTCTAATGGCTAATTACTATTTAACCACAGCTAATTTCTCTATTGGTTCTCCAGTTGGTAATGACGCATTTTTATCTACCTTATACTTCATCATCAGCTCGGGGAAGTCCATGTCTAATACAACATTTCTACCTACTTCATATATTCTAGATTTAGGAACATCAAATCTATAGTTGTAGTCACCAAATATCACTATCTTGTCATCTGTTTCTTTCATAACATGACCTACATGGTCTTCATTTAGAACTCGCACTCCCTTGTTAAATAATCCTTTTGGATATTTTCTTTCATAAGTGGCTAGATCTAGATTTTCACCTTGAGTCCAATGCTCTATTGGTGTACTTGTAGGCAAGGGGTCTTCACGATTGATTTTATACTTGTTTGCAATTTCATGAATGTTAAGACCAACTAACACATTTCTTCCAATAGTTTGGATTTCAGATTTTGGAATATCGTATCTATCATTTGCTTCTCCAAACACAACTATCTTGTCATAAGTTTCTCTTACTACATGTCCAATATATGGAGAATCTAACGCCATTACTCCTCTATTAAAATACTTACCGGCAGTCATCGTGTTAGTATTTATATAATAAACAATAATATATTTGCTAGTAGAAACAGCAAAATGGGTTAAAACATTCCTGCGTTACGACAACTTAATAATTCTGATGAGGCGCTTTGCATGATAAAGATAAAGTTAATGTTATTTATCTCCAACAAACAATAATACTCTGTATTTTTTGTCAACTTTTCCTTTCTTCCTTTCTTCCTACTTTTGTTCAGAAGGAAATGCTGCTTTATTCAGGATGACGATCTTCTATGTATTACCATTTTAGAACCTCTATTACGCGTAGCAAAAGCGTATCCAAATGCAGATGAAATTATTACCACAGCTATAAGCGGACCTGTCAACGGTGGCAATACATCTGAATTCGTTATAATAGAATATGATTCCATTGCTGCAATACCCAGAGCAATTCCACTTAATGCATATGCCATATACCTAAACGCTTTAGTGTTAAACATTCTTGCAAAGGCTGAACGGAGAACTACACTATCTAGCGTGTCTATTGGAATCATACCCATTGCGAAAAATCCAGCTAAAATTAATGCAACTTGCACTCCAAGTGTTGCAGAAGCTACGGCTGACAATGTAATAGCAGAAATCTGAGTTGCAGTATCAAATCCCAAACCAAATACCAATCCTGTAATAATAGCAGAACCAAACGGGCCTAATACTCCAGTTCTAGCTGAGACTTTGCCAGCAAGGATTGCTGAACCTGTTTTGCCCCATTTTTTCATTGAATATATATTAATAGCTCCAATCGTCGCTAACGCGAGAGCTCCTATCACACCACCCCATAACGAGATCTCCCCTACTTTGCTACTTGTGGCATTGCCTATTACATATATTATCAATAACATTTCAGCTAGTACTGATGTCATATGACCTATACTAAATCCAGTTCCAACCCAGCGAGAACCCTTACTGGCATTATGAAGCCTTACGAGATTATCAATAGCAGTAATATGGTCAACATCAACTGCGTGACGCATTCCAAACATTAACATTGAAGGGATTGATATGGCAAGAAATTCCTTTAGGTCTGCTGTTACCATTTTTTTGAGTCTCTGCTCCCCATAACATCATATGACGTCAAAAGTATTACTAATTTGTAAAAAGGTAATAAATAAAGATTTTAAATAATATTGTTATAATATGTCGACATCGGCACAAATTCTCATCCAATATCGTATTTATAAAAAGGCTAAGTAAAACAAACTATAACCATGGCTTGAGATTTAAAGTACATCATATGGAAGGCCAATAACGTTTAGCAAAGACTACATAAAAACAAAATCAATATAGATGGCAAATAGATAAGAAAGTGCTATTATCTATCTAACAAACTTACGAAACTTACTTTCAAGCTCTTTATGCCACGATTTTCTGACAGATCTTTTACCAGATTTTTTATTATTTTTATTCTCCCTTTAACCATGATAGTTTCTAGACAATTATCGTTATCTAGATGTATATGAGTAGCAGCGCTTATTATATTATTATACTTGTGCTGTGTTTGAGTGGATTTTGTATCTTGATTGAAAATATGATTATTATAGAGCATCGTTATTGAACCAGCACCTAAATGTTCATCTTCTATCTTCCACTCGTTTTCATCTATGAACGAATGTAATGCTGTTTGAATAGCTTTTGATCTATCTGGAAAACCTACTTTTGTCGTAGTTTTATCAAATTCAGATAATAATTCTGACGGTAGTGACATGCTTATTCTCTTAAGATACGATTTTTTCTTGGATTTTTGGTGAATGGCGTTGCTTTGCAATGATATTCTGAATTCCCATATGTACCTTTTATCCTTTGAGTGTACTACAAATTATCTTAGTTTCTAAGAGCTTCTTTAAGATCAGAGTACTTGCTTTGTAGTTATTCATCCAGTTTCCTCTTCTTATTTTGCTTCCAGCTGATCTTCGTCTTCATTGTTAATACTCTTGTCTCTGGATGCAAATTTGATAGCATAATAATATCCTGATATGCTAGAAGTTCACCTCGACTTATAGAGCAGGTAGAATATATCATCTTATTAATTAGAAGAAGAGTGTATTTTGGCTCCATTTATCTATCTTTACACTATCATTGCATTTTTCTTTCATCTATCTTGTCTTATATTTTACATACGGTTACTTCATGGATAAGCACATATGGATATCCTGGTGCATTTTTCGCATCGTTATTAGAAACTATATTCCCGCCAATTCCAAGCGAACTTATATTCTCACTTATAGGATTTACTGAACAAACTAAAGGTTTAGGATCAGAGAATGCATTAGGAATGGCTATAGTAGGTGCGTTAGGTTTTACGGTCTGTTCGATAGCGATTTATTTTATAGCGCTAAAACTTGGAAAAACAGTATTTTTAAAGCTTAAAAAATATATGAGAATAGGAGAATCAGAGTTACATAAATCAGAAAAACGGTTTGAAACCATGGAGCTATCGCTGTTTTTCCAGGAAGAATGGCACCTGGAATTCGTGAAATTATTTCCATTCCCGCAGGTATTAGTAAAATGAATATACAAAACTTCATTTTATTTACGTTCGCTGGTTCTCTTATTTGGTATGTTTATCTTACACTTGTAGGCTATTATGTTTGTGTGCTTGGAACAAATTTGTTGAAGGATCAGGCGCTTTTAATATTATATCTATAGTAATAATTGTGGGAATTTTGTCAGTAGTAGGACATCACTATTACCATAAGGGACATAAAAAATCATCATCTAATACAAAAACAAGTAATTTATAGAACTATATTTTATTTTCAGCTTTGCATGTTTACTTTTATTACTAGAGTATCATGTCACATATGTATGCCTGTCTCTATGCAACGGTTGCTGATACAGCTTCTACTTCTACTATCCTGATCTTGAATTAGTTCTCCGACCAGGATAACAGAACTATATTCAAGAATGATTAGTAGCTTTGTATATAATGTCATAATAGCCACAAGACTGGCAAACAACACGATATTTGCAAGTATGGAAGCGCTTAACTCTTCAATGTTGCAAGCAAAAGACAATACCAAGATAATCACAGAAGACATGATAAGAAATTTGGCGGCATTACCAATTTAGATCTTAACGTTGTGATATATCAAACAGTTACTAACAGGCAGTTAAGATCTACTACTGTCAGTTAGCCTGTTATCATTCTTATAATAATAAGAGATAAAGCTGCTATGGCTGCGGCTGCTGGAATTGTTATTATCCATGCATAAACTATACGCTTTCCAAGTCCCCATCTGACTGCAGAAAATCTCTTGGTCGCACCTGCACCCATTATAGCACCAGATATGGAGTGCGTAGTGCTAACAGGTATGCCAAACGAGGCCATTGCTGTCAATATTACTCCACCACCAGTCTCTGCACAAAATCCCTGATAAGGTCTTAAGTTAGTCAATTTAAAAGCCATGGTTTTTACAATTCTCCATCCACCAAAGAAAGTCCCTAATGCAATAGCTGTAGCTGCAATGAGTATGACAGGAATAGGAACGACAAAAGATTTTGAGTCTAAAAAACCTCCTGCTATCAATAATGCAGTGATTACTCCCATAGTCTTCTGACCGTCATTGGAACCATGTGTAAGCGAATAAAATGTAGATGACAGTATCTGCAGCCTGCCAAAGACTCTATTTACTTTCATTGGATGTCTATTTCTTAGAAAATACAACAATATTATTGAAAATCCATAAGCTGTGATAAAACCAAGTATGGGCGATACAACCATAAATATCAGAACCTTTTCTATCCCCGGCATCACGATTGCTTTTATGCCACCTGCTATTAACGCAGACCCAACCAGACCACCAATCAATGCATGACTGCTTGAAGAGGGAAGCCCAAAATACCAAGTGATTAAATCCCAAATAATGGCTCCGATTAATCCTGCAAGAATAATATCAACAGTAGAAAATTCTGGCTGAATAATCCCTTTACCAACAGTTGCTGCTATGGATGTTCCAAAAATAAATGGTCCAGCCATATTTCCTAGTGCCGCAATACCAACAGCATGTATTGGTCTTAGAACCCTTGTTCCTACTATAGTTGCAATAGAATTAGCCGAATCATGAAAACCATTTATAAAATCAAAAGATAGAGCAACCGCTATTGTTCCATACACAATAAAGGCTAATTCTGTAGTCAACTGGATTAGCTGTCGATTATAGTGTAATATAATTTAAGGCTACATTTGTTTGATTGTTTATTTGCAAAAGAACCTACTACGTCTATCAGATATTATTAACAGATAATGACACTAAAGAAATGCCATTATGAAAACAAGAGTAAAAGACGAATTAATTACTACAATATAAAGAGACATTATATTTTTTACCTTTCATATTTGCATTGTGTTTCTCTTCTGTATGTATTATTTGTAGCGCTTCCTGATGGTGTATTTTCACTAGGGTTATTACTATTAGAGTCTAGAATACCAGGAATTTGTGCAAAGGTAATCTGCTGTGTAAGACATGTTATTGATATGACTGCTATAGCAAAAATAAAGATAGTTGCTTTCATTGCCATGTCTATTTTAGATTGATGAAAACTAAATATATAAACGGTAATTTTATTCGCTATTATGCCTTCCAACTTCTTCAGAGCAAATTTCGGAGGAACTTTCATTTGTAATTGCCTATTCAAAAAACTTGATTGGTTATAGCAGTGGCGTCTGCTTCATCTCCTCCCATAGCTGCTATAGTTTTTTCACCAGTATTGTTGCTACTGTTATTATTTTTGTTGTTGTATTTTGATACAAATCTAATAGCGTCGTCAACTACAGTAGCATTTGTAAGCAGTTCAAGCTTCATAGAATAGCACTCTTTAGCTAATGACAATGCTTGTATCTTTTCTCTTCTGTCCTCAGTTTGGTTTGCTGTATTCCATGCTTCCTTTGTTATTGTATTTAATCCTACAAGACATTTCTCATATTCTTCTGGCAGCCGCTCGTCAATGTATCTCTTGATGTTAGTTTTAGCTTGTTCTCTTAAGTAATCTAAATCCCTGCTAATTGTAGATTCACTTATCTGCAATGTCCTAGCTATCTCTGTTTGGCTTTGACCCTTGCTGCTCAGCTCAAATACCTGTCTTCTACGCCACTCCACTTGTATGCATTCAAGTATTCGTAAATGATTTGGTTGACAGCAACCATTTCTACTATGAAGAATATGAAACAAGAA
>JBJMFM010000066.1:0-4567 GCA_045808425.1 Nitrososphaeraceae archaeon
GTATAATTATTATCCTCCTGAACCGGCTACAGCAAAGATAGCTAGATCCAGAGGAGGGATAAATATCCATGATCCAAACCTAAAGTATGAAGTAGTAGCGAGTGGACTTAAATCTCCGACCACTATGGCATTTTTAGGACCAAATGACATTTTGGTAAATGAGAAACTTAATGGTACAGTACAGAGAATTATAGATGGCAAATTACAGCCACAACCAATACTGGATGTTAGTGTAGCAAATAAAAATGAAAGAGGAATGCTTGGAATTGCTGTAGCAAAGCCTACTAATAATGAAAATAATAATAAAAAATCATCTTCTCCAACTACCTATGTCTTTGTATCATATACAGCAACTAAAGTAGAAGGTAGTGATATTTGTCCTAGACCAAGCTATTGTGTACCAGGACACGATCCGTTGGGTAATCGTCTGTACAGATACGAATTGGCCAATAATAATAGTAAATTAGTAAATCCTAAACTGCTTTTAGACTTGCCAGCTGTTCCAGGTCCAGGCCATAATAGTGGAAAGATAATAATTGGACCTGACAACAATGTATACTTTACTATTGGTGATGTAGGAGCTTATAAGACCCAGACTCAGAACTATCCAAATAACCCTAATTCAAATGGAACAAGTGCAGTATATAGAATTACTCAAGATGGAAATGCAGTAAAAGGCATTATTGGTGACAAAGATATTTTGGATAAATACTATGCTTATGGATTACGAAACAGTTTTGGGATGGATTTTGATCCTGTAACTGGGAAGTTATGGGATACTGAAAATGGCGCCGCTTGCTGCGATGAGATCAATACAGTTCAACCTGGATTTAACAGTGGATGGAGAAAAGTACAAGGCTTTTGGGAGGTTAAGGGAAATACACACGGCAACATAGTACAAAATCCTACTAATCTTGTAGATTTTGGTGGAAAAGGAAAATATGAGTCTCCTAAGTTTGTGTGGCTTAATACTACTGGTCCTACTGCAATCAAGTTTCTAAACTCTGACAAATTAGGTAAACAGTATCAAAATGATATGTTTGTAGCAGACTACCATGGTGGAAATATATATCATTTTAAACTGAATCAAAATAGAACTGAATTAGTACTAAATGGCACACTTGCAGATAAAATAGCAAATAACGCTCAAGAACTTGAAGATATAAAATTTGTGGAAGGAATGGGTGCTATTACAGATCTTCAAGTTAGTCCATACGACGGCTACCTATATGCTGTTTCAATTTCTGGAGGTAAGATCTACAGAATACTTCCTGCAGCAGCTGCTGCTAGTAGTGGTAATTCAACACAAAGTTCTTAGTAGCATTATAATTGCTACTGTCTCCCAGAGCAGGACGAGCTCTAGTGTTATGTGTTATCGGAGGAGAGGAGGATTATTGTTATTACTGGAGACATTAGAAGTGTTAGAGAAATCAGAAGAAGGATTGTTATTGTTGTTATTAGGAATAATGCCTGGCAATTGAATTTTGGTAATGGTAGCATCTGCAGCTAGAGCTACTTGTGACATTGTTGGTGATAGTAATAATATATTTGCTATCAGTCGTAGATAGAACTGCAATTAAGACCAAAAATGCTAGTGTATAAAAGAATGAAGATGATGGAATTGACATTCTGGTTTCTGAATATCGCATTGAAATATAATTCCCATTATTGTAAGATCTCACTTATTAAAGTAATACGTGGAAAATAATGAGATATAAAAGCAATTCATTCATAGAGAGTTGTATTTTATATGAAATAGCATTTGGCACATAGTTCTACCTTAGATCAGACATTATCGTGTTTATCAAATAAAAAACAAACACCTTGAGTGAGTGAAAATTTTTCAAAAGTCATAATAGCATAGTTCTATCTTAGGGTTTTTCGCAAGGGACCATGCAGAATCTGGTGAGTCTGAATATAGGATTGCTATTAATAGCCTTACTTCTAGTATCTTCGTCAAGCTTTAGAATTTTGCCTTGGGCTGTAATATGGTTTTTTGTATGATTATATGCTGTTCAATATCGTTTTTGATAGTCTTTGAAACAGCGTAGTTATCTTATACAATTCATTAGCCGTCATCAGTTCGTTTGGCTCAAATTTTATAAAAGTTTCGAAAGAAGATACTGAAGTATGTTTGATCACTAATAGATTTAATTAAATCAAATCTATCTGAACATTGAAGATAACATGAACTTATATACGTACATTATGATGGACAAGAAGAGTTAGATTACACAATCTGGACAAAGGTCTCTAGTTTGGCTTCTCAAGCAAAGCAATCCGATAGCAGCAATGGTAGACTTGGTATTGCTTGGAATAAACTTGCTTAAGGTAAATCAAAACCGTATAAATATGATCGTTTTGGATACTAATAGTTATATTAATAATGATGTATTGCATAGTGTATCTGAGGCAATGTGAGTTCTAATAACAAACAATTTCTTATGAACCAAATGATATGGATTGGAATATCTATAGGCATAAGTCTAACAATTTCTATGTTAGTGCCGTTTCCTGTATCATTAGTTGCCATAATAGGAATTTTCATTTTGCTTAACTTATATATGAGAAAGAGAATGATGAGAAAAATGGGAGGAGGAATGTTTGGTTCAATGTCTTCAATGTTTGGAGAGAATTCGCTGAAATATTACTGTATGAGCTGCGGAACAAAGCATAGAGAAGCTGCATGTCCTAAGTGCGGTTCAAAGATGAAAAGAATTGGATCTTAAATTAGTTACTTCTCATTTATCTGCGTACAAGTAGAAGTCATATTTTGGATATCAGCACCTTCTTCTTTGTTGTATCCTTCTGTACAATATAAGGAGTTCCAAAAGTAGCATCGCCAGAGTGACCATCCCATCCCACCGGTCGGCGTAACTGTCGAAATCATTTATAATAACGTCCACCAAGTAAACCATTCTTATTAGCATTTCGAAACTGGCTACTAAAGGGACTAGAACAGGTAGTAATAGAAGAAAAATAAAATGAGAGTAGTGATAGTTTTGAACATCCCTATGATTATGAAACGGACAAAGCCAGGCAGGACAATTCAACAGTTCACCTAAGCATGTATATGCTATCTAGGTAACTTTTCGGTCACAGATTTTACTTCGTCTTCCAACGTTCTTGACGCATCTAGCCTTTCAGCAATGCGTATACTAGATATTATTCGCTTAGCGCCCATTGATTTAACAGCTTGATGAGCGGCCTCAATGGAGTTTAGAATGGCTTTCATATTATTCGCTTCTATCTGGGTTCCCATGGCTGTAAGTTTAGTAGTTTTAATGTCTCTGGTTTTACGAATTGCATCAAAAGCGGCGGCCACTTCTTTACTTATGCTTGTGTTACTTGTTCCAATAGGTAAGATACTAATTTCGGCATGGATAGTTTGTTTCTTGCTATCGTTCAATATAAGCTAGTGTTACACCTTATAAGATAACTTTTTCGTGCTTTGTACGGACACAAGAGAATTGAGACATTCCTAGTAATGCAGAAGTTGTGCCCTGTGGCGAGCTAATCAAAGCTTGGAAAGATACATCATTGGCAGAATAAAGGAGAGCATAACTAATCAATCCACGCTATCTCCGTAATATGGTTTGGATGTCATTTCTCCTGCAACTTCGATTCTCCGTTTATCCTTTGTAATCCATGTTACTCTAATTAGATTATATATCTCAAGGTCAAGCAATACCTTGTTAAAATCACCTTCAGTTAGCAAAATGTTATTTTCCTTACGCAAAGTGTTCGTAAGATCTGCGTCGGTAATGTTTCCTGCTTGCTTGATCTTCTCATAGACTACATTACGAATTGGATTATTCATTAGTAGCTAGTCGTACAACCCTGACTTAGATAATTAGTTATCTTTGTACGCACAACAATGGGTTCTGCGGATAGATTCGTCGAAGGTTCTTCTTCACCTTCTTTAGCGATCTGAGAATAGTTTAGAAGACAATAATTATAGTTTTATTATTGTACTACTTACATTCTGAATACCACGACGTATCTGATACTATAATGGTGGGAGTCCTCACTTCAAGCTTGTTCTGCTACTTTAGACGGATAATGATGATCTTTTTTATAAATATATTATATAATTCTACCTATTTGCTCTATAAGATCCTTGTTTTCAATTGGTAGTTTGATAAACTTGTCTTGGTATCCTTCTCCTTGTTCAGATAATCTATCAAATCGAACTTTGCCAGGAATTTCTCCAGCTATAAGAAAGCATGTCTTTACCTTATCATCTATCTTTCTTATTTCTTTAGCTAATTCAAACCCATCCATCTCGGGCATTACTACACCTATGATTACTAAATTGTAAGATCGATTTTTAAAATCCTTCAATGCCGAAATAGGATTGTTAAAGGAATCAACTTTGAAACAATTCCTCTTGTCTCTTCCTTCTTTTGTTTCGTCCTCTAGAACTAGCTTTAGTGCGAAATTAATATCATCCTCATAATTTACTATTAGAATTCTTTTTATCGTTGCATGTGTATACTGCACTATCAGTTGTTGTTGCTGCTCCAATGTGTTACTATCCATGCGTCCATGCACATTACAAGTAGAA
>JBJMFM010000067.1:0-17154 GCA_045808425.1 Nitrososphaeraceae archaeon
TTAACAATCATAGATTCATAAAAAGTAAAAAGAATTATGTGCTCTTTTTATTTTTTTGCAGCACTCATTCTAAGGACATCCACCTGACCGCTATGCAGCCAATCCTTTAGCTCTTCGTGACTTGGCTTTGCATCATGCTTGCCGGCTAGATGGAGATGTAAAAGAACATAGTTAACTTGATTTAGCAACGGTTTGTTTCCTTCATCTCCCTTACGGGTCTTATTCCTAAGATCCTCAGGAACCGTCTTCCACCAATCTTCAAATTTCCTAACCATAAGACCAAATTATAGCCGAACTTAATAAGCCTTTTGGAATATTTGAACGGCGTTATACATGTTATAGTAGCAGACTAAATATCAGTTTTCATCAGTTAAATTGTATGTGACGTATACACTTTGTTATATATGCAAGACCTGATCTTACCGAACATATAAGAGAGTGCAAAAGGAATTTTTACTATCTATATATGCCATTTGGATTAGATGATTTACAACAAGCTCATATAGAATTCCAAAAATTCAAGCATAGAAATCCTCCGCTACACCACGAACGCTACATCTTTCCCTTTTTTGCAGGCTCTTACTTCGCTTATAGAAAGATAGATGTATTCAGGATAGTAGAAGTTGCAAAGGCGATCTCAAATGAGCCTAAATACGTAGATGTTGGCTGCGGCTATGGTGATTTCCTAAATAAGGTAAGAGAATTCTTGGCAAATGCGATAGGAATTGAAAGGGAAACGGCTATTTTCTATCTGCTTGGAAAACCACGACCGAATTATATCTATTCTGGTGCTATAGAGTGGCTTCAAGGAAAAACATTTGATATGGCCTTTGTAGGATGGATGGATCATGGGGTGGATTTTCGAGAATTTGTAGCACGGTCTGCCAAGTGTGTCATTACCACCTTCGACAGCGGGGGACAGTGCGGTATCAATGGAGCATGCGAATATGATCAGTTTGGACTTAAGAGGATAGCATGGTGGAAAACACCGTCTTGGATAGATGTCAACACAGAATTGATGAACAGGTATTATACTCCATCATTAAGGACTGATGAAATGAATAAGCAAACGCTATCAAGACTGCGCACTGCACAAAACTTATGGCATTTATATGGAAGATCTGAACTCTCGGATCATATTACTAGTGCGTTAAAACAATGGCTGACAAGAGAGGAAGAAGTGTTTGCAACGGAAAAATTTGATTTTGAATCGATACTTGATGAATGCGGGTTCTATTATATGAAACACCTCCCAACAGTATTATCAGAAGATAAGCGATTGTGGGAAATAGTATTCGATGACTAAATGTATAAAGATAGGGGCTATTAGAGCATAATGCTTAGCTTCTAAATGACATCATTTGATATACAAGATCTTTTAAAGGCGAGGATTTCATTAGAGCAGTTCAGAATATATTCAGTTTCCCGTCATCATGAACGATATAGCTTCCCTTTCTTGCTAGGAACGTATTTCGCATACAGAAGGATTGACGTACTAAGAGTAGTTTCAATCGCAAAGGCGATCTCAAATGACCCTAAATACGTAGATGTTGGCTGCGGCTATGGTGATTTCCTAAATAAGGTAAGAGAATTCTTGGCAAATGCGATAGGAATTGAAAAGGATGCTAGAATATTCTATAATTTTAATATCCCAAAACCCGATTACATTAGAATTGCTGACGCTAGTTGGGGGATCGAAGAAGTATACGATGTTATTTTTGTAGGTTGGATGGACCCTGGAGTTGATTTTACACATGCAGTTGCAGCTAAAACAAACGTAGTTGTAACAACTTTGGACCAAGGTATTAGTCAAGCAGCTGAATTTGATGCATACGGTTTCAAAAGAATTGCTTACTGGAGAACACCATCATGGGAGGATGTTAATACTGAGATTATGAACCGTTATTACACAAAAATGCCTGTCCAAACGCGACAGGCTCTTTCTGAAATGAGAGGAGCCCATAATCTTTGGTATGTATACAGTAAAAAATCCGCCATATCTAAGACCATAAGATCAGCTCTTCTCCAAAGGATTGAAGAAGAAAATAAAGTGCCGCAAGAACGCTATGATTTTGAAGATGTATTAGATGAATGTGGATTTATGTATCTTCAGAAGTTACAAAATCCTTCTCCTGACGTTGAAAACGATCCTTTATGGGCTATCAAGTTTGTTGACATCTAGAGGACAGGAGGGAAATGTACTTTTATTTCTATAATCCTGAATTTTTTTTATCAATTAATATCGAGGTAGCCAGTTAAAGATTGCAGCTATAGTTACATATACTTTAATAATGAGCTTGGTTTCACAGTCTGACTGAAAGAATCCTTCTTTTTTATCATTATCGTTATTATTTGCTATACTGTATAGTATTCCTCAGTAGAGTAACAACAACAATAAAGTTATATCTGAACTTTCCTTGTAAAGCAAATATCAGAAGCATAACAGACACGGTATTATACGGTAAAAAACGTACTACTGACACAGCGTTAATAGTAAATCCACCTTCTGCTTAGGAATCTGAATCCTCAATATTAATGGTCATATAGTGCTCAGTTGTTGTTGTCGTCGTCCCTCTCCCGCTTTCATAGGTCTTTCATTATTTATTAAAAAATGAAATTCCAAGAGAACACATGACGAGGAGGAAGAGAACATGTCTTTTTGCAGTATACTCCATACTTGAAGAGCAGTCAAAAAAATATGCACAGGTGAAGGGTTGTTTGAATCTGATAGTTCAGCTTAGAGAGTTACGGATCATTTATAGTTATTTGAACTTTAGATGCGATGGTTCGCATTTGCAATTGAAGATGAGGATAGATAGTAACAGGAGGAGGAGGAGCAGCTAAATTAGCATGAAAAACAAGAAAATACTAATAATAGATAATGAGCCAGATATCAATTTATCATTGAAGATATTCTTAGAAGAGAATGGTTTTGAAGTTGATACATTTGAGGATCCTATTATAGCATTAGACAATTTCAGAAAGGGAGTATATGATCTCCTAATCTTGGATGTAGTGATGCCCAAGATACATGGATTTGAATTATATAGAAAAATAAGAAATATGGATAATGAAGTTAAGATATGCTTTCTAACAGCAGGACAAATGTACTATGGAGCTTATACTGATATATTTACTCAAAACACATTTATCCGAAAGCCAATACAAAATCAAGATCTAATGAAGGAGATAAACGAGGCGACAAATAACGTAACTCTATGAGTTTAAGCTATCGATAACATAAAGTTAAAAAAAGTAAGCGAAGTGTTACCATACGACGAAACGCGAAGCCTGAATGAGCGACTCATTTCCTTGATTCTAGTGTTCCTTGTCCTTGTCTTTTGATGCTAGAATTCTGTTTTATATTATTTATCTTGATTCCTGCTTCTATTGCTTGTTTTGTTAATAACACTTGCGTCAAAGCAATTTCGTGATTTTTATCTATCCGCATTTAAATTTGGACCTTCATATTCGCATTAATGAACAAGAACAAATGAATTTATTTTGTTAATCTTTGTACATTTGAGAATAGCGACCTTGCTATATCGCGTCACAATCGCTTGATAGTTGTAAATCGAGTTTATTGCCCATTGCCGTAATGTCAATTTAAACTAATATAATGTGCAGAGCAGATTAAATAGCGCTTCCATTGCTATCACCTAGTCAAAAGAACTGAATAGCACTGTTCTGATAACTGTATTTGGTTAGTGGAAGTGATTGGTTAGCACTAAAAGGAAACTGTTATCAGAGTTATCGTCCAAAGAGATGTTAGTTAGCTGGAGACACAATGGAGAGGAAATGGATAAATGGAAACAAAAGATAATGAGGTTAGGTCCGTAAGACATACTCCTAAATTTGATACTGATTCTATTAACCGGGCTCTTGAGAGGGCAAGTAAAGACGATGTCTTTATCGAAAAGGCTATTAATTTAATAAAAGATTTGAGCTTTCCGGCGTTTAAGAGGGACATAATAGATCAGGCAAAACGTGAGTCTTCTTCTTCAGCCAATCCAGAAATAATAGCACTGTTTGAAAGTCTAAACGGTTACATGCAATACAAGGACATATATCATTTAAGAAAAGCTCTTGAAGAAAACAACTCTGAAAAGAAAAAAACGAATCAAATAACCCAGCCAGCTCGTGAGCAGCCTACAGAACCTTCTCGTTCTACAGTACTTGAACACGAAGCAAATGGAGGTGGCTCGGCAGTTCGACGTGAAGAAAGAAGAGATTATGCACAGGTATCACCTTCAGCAATGTCGAATTTTATATGCAACAAATGTGGCAAACAATTTCAGAACCAAAACGACCTGATACAGCACCAACAGTTCGAAGGAAGCGAAAATGCAGATAACAACAGCAAAACATGAATATATTATAATGACATCGACTGATCTCTGAAACAAGTCTTCTAAACTTTGGATTTATTACATAACGGTAGGAAAGAAAATATGCAATTTATTAAAATATGTGATTTGTGATCTGACTCTTTTTGGTTGAAAACAACGAAATGCATTTCTAATTGATCAAGAACGTTGATAGACATTCGCAATAAAGAACTAGTGAATAGGTAAATAAACCATGATGTAGTATAATATAGTATGAGCTCTAACGAAGATGAAAGACAATATGAAGAAGGTGCCGCTGGTACCAGAACTGACAGAAAGAAGGATCCAACTAAAGAATATGACGAAAAGGAGCCTATGTCTCCCGCCAAAATAAAAGAACACGAGCCAACTGCAGTCCGCAGGGATCCAAGCGACCAAAAAATTGCAGAGGGAGGACAGACTGGCACAAGCAGCCAAGACGCAGCAGAAAAAGCTAGACGAAGTGGTATGACAAAAGGAACTGCTGGTACTGCTGAAACAGGTAGTGAATACGAACAGGGCGCTGCAGGGTCAAACAAATAAACAACTCTATACGTCGATAACTTTTTTTTATTGAGGGTTATCGAAGCATAAAACTCTATTTAAAAACAAATCTGGTTATGGTATCCTCGTATTGAATCTCTGATTAATGATTTCAAGCGAGAACGTCAATGAAGAATAACCCAACCATTATTCAAGCCATGGGTTGTCAATCATTCACGAAATTAAAAACTACTTTAATGTATTATCAGCTCCAAGAACACACTCGTATCATCTATTAGAACAAAATATGCAGCTAACACAACTCTTAAGAATCGATGAGTTCCGAATATTATTAGTATAAAGGCTATATGTTAAGAGCTAACGAAATAAAAAATTCTAATTATGTTGGAAAACAAGTTACAATTAGAGGTTGGGTTTATAGGTTACGTAAACAGAAAGAAAACGCTTTTGTGCTTATACGCGATGACCGGGGAGGAGTAATACAGAGCGTTTTTCCACTAAAAACCGCAGCTCATCTTACAAGAGAATCATCTGTTGAAGTGAGTGGCACAGTACAGCACGATACTAGAGCCCCAGAAGGAGGCTACGAAATCAAAGGAAAAGAAATAAGAACGTTCAATATCGCAGATAATGGGTTTCCGATCGGCGAGTACCAGAGCGTTGATCTATTATTGGACAATCGACATCTTGCTTTAAGAAGTCGTAGAATGGTTGAAATTGCAAAAATCCGCAATTCTGTTTTAAAATTTGCACGTGATTGGTTTGTCAAAAATGACTGGATGGAAATAACTCCGCCAACTATTGTCAAAGCCGCGGTTGAAGGAGGTTCCACACTCTTTAAGGTAAAATACTTTGATGAGTACGCCTATCTATCGCAAAGTGCACAACTATACCTTGAGGCGATGATATTCTGCTTGGGACCAGTTTGGAGCCTTACTTCGTCATTTAGGGCTGAAAAGTCTAGAACGATTAGACATCTTGCAGAGTTTTCACATTTAGAAGCAGAGGCTCCTTGGGTTGAGTTAGAAGATATATTAAAGATACAAGAAGAATTAATCTCATATGTTGTTCAAAGTACTCTTAATGAGAGATCTGATTCATTTAAAATCCTAAATAGGGACACAAGTGATCTTAAGCGAGTTCAAGTACCATTCAAAAGACTAACGTATGAAAAGGCGATCGAAGTTCTAAAGTCTAAGGGAGTCCAAGTAACAGATCCGGGAGGAGAAAAGAGAATTATTAAGTCAGGAGACGACCTAAATATTGATTCTGAACGTGAACTAACCAGGGATAGAGCGGAACCTGTATTTGTAATAGGCTACCCTATCGAAGTTAAGCCTTTTTATGTCAAGGAAGATCCTCAACATAATGGGAGTGGACTTGCAGCAGACTTGATTGCACCAGAGGGTTTTGGAGAACTTAGCAGCGGCGGAGAAAGAGAAGACGATATTGTTTCAATTAAAAACAAGATGGAAAAAGAAGGACTGGATCCTGAGTGTTATGGTTGGTACTTAGACTTGAGGAAATATGGTTCTGTTCCTCATGGAGGATTCGGTCTAGGAGTCGAGCGACTAGTAAGATGGATTGTCAAGGCAGAGGATATCAAAGACACAGTCTTATTTCCAAGGACTATGTCAAGAGTTGCACCTTAACTTAGAGGTAGCCATTCAACAAAAAAAGACATGATTACCTGCAGACTGTATTCTTGCTAAAAACGTTAGTCGATGCCATCGTTCAATTGTCATTATTGCAAATGATGGCTGATTTAATTTATAGGAGGTTTACGAGAACAATGACATTATTATTTTATATGATCTTGACAGCAGCAACAACACCATCCAGGATGAATTTTTTTACATCTTAATAGTATGTTAGCCATTTATAGTGTACGATATGAAAGAAAAAGGGAACAATAAACGAAGACCTATGGCGGGTATCATGCTTACGCTTTTGTATCTGAGCAAGAAAGCAAAAGCCTTAATTGCTGCCGGTGCAGCTTTAATAGCAATTGGTTTTATTGGTGGACTCTACTTCGGCTCTATAGTGGTAAACCAAGCATCTCAAGGAAGGTTAAATCCGGTAACTTCTAGTCCATATCCTGTTAACGGAATGGATCCTTTCTTTGGTGAGAAGTTATTTATTGGCATAGCTATAGTAGGAGTTGCGATACTGGCTCTTGGGCTTGCTTCACGTGGCAGGGATAAGAGCAATGTAGCTAAATTAAAATAAAAAACAAGGCATACAATTAAGAACAACAATTTTTTTATTTTTCTATCAAGAAAAACATAATATTAAAATTTTTACTTTAGACCTAACCTAGTTTAACCCGAACCATTCGCCATTTTCCTAGTATATGATAAATTGTCATCGAAAATATATCAGAATTTGAATTGCTTTCAACATGTGATATCGTGAGTGCCAAGCTGTATATACAAATTTCTTACATTTAGCCAATATCACAACAAGGGAACATGGTAAACGACAAAGCATAAAATAGAAAGGTCAAATGCTGTGAAAATGCTATTGGGATCAAATATGCTATTACTATAACAGCCAAGTAAATTCTCAAAAGGAGATTTAATTATCAGATGTCAGCTAATAGCCCTATTAGCTGATGCTTATAGGCAATATGGAATATATCAAGAAACCATGATATGTATCGCTAAAAAGGAATGGGCAGAATAAAATGACGTGCTGTCCATTTATTGTTTAGCCCTTGATTGACATCATCCAATATTTTATTAGTGTACCCTTGTATGTGATTAGTCAGTAGATTATTGTTGTCATTTACATCATTGTTCCTATCTAATGGCGTTATGCTGCTAATACTAAACAACGCAGAGGGCTTCACTTTAAAGCTCGTTGTTGCCGTCTTCTCTTGATATCCTGGCGCCAATACCGTTACTCCCACTCTATATGTACCAGTCGTACCGGCTGTTTGCTTTATCCTCCATGAATATGAAACTTGTCCATTGTCATCAGTGTTAATTTCGAATCCTTTCTTTGGAAGTCCGGATGATTTCACAACTTGACCGGTCACCTTGGCGCCAGCAACTTTCTCATTCGATATTGCATCGGAAACTGAAACAATGATATTTTGCTTATTTCCAGCAGTAATAGGATCCTTGCCAACTTTGACAGAAACTAATAACGAATTGGTGCTGCTAGTGTTTTCGGTATGGCGTGTTGAAGCAGAGATAAAACCGCTGCTTTCATTTGTCTGAGCCTTAGGTGATGCAACTCTGCTCAAAGGCTTAACATTATTTTCACTTGATGTGGATGACATTAAGAAGTTCTGATTCCAACCGTCTGTAGTTGGCTGATGCTCTATCTGGGACTGCTGGCTCATGGCATCTTGCTGTGGTACTTGTTTTACCTGTGGTGCTATTGTTGCTGGTGATGACCTGTTACCACCATTGTAAACTGGAGTTTGAAGCACCGTTCCTACTTCCCCGTTTGATGCATAGGCAGGATTATTATTATTTGTACTTACCGAACTATACTGTTGTTTTTGTTTTGGAACAGAAGTGCTGGAAGTTGCAGTTGTTGACTTTGTTGCTGTGGCCTTTGTTGTTTGGGGCGATCCTATTGCTGATGATGATGAAATTGGCTCTGCACTAACATTAGATGTTGATGCTGCTGCTGCTGTTCTTGTTATTATTTGTGCTGGAGTTGTTGTAGCTGAAGCTTCCTGTACTCCAGTAACATTCACACTTGAAAATGCTGTCAAAGCAGCATTATTTCCACACTCATACTTAGCTGTAATTCTATTCTGACCTGGTTTAATTGTAGTATACTTAGATGTAAGTACAAAGTCCCATTTTGAATAATCACCAGCTGCTGCTGCTCCATCTCCACCAGTTCCAGTAGCACCAGTAGCAGGTTGATATGGTCTTACTTTATTTACAATAACAGATACTTTGCAGTCATTAGTACTAGCTGTTGCATTATCAATAGATGTTCCAGATAGTGTAAGGTCTTTTCCTACTGATACTTGTTGACCTTTCATAGGTGACGTGATTTTTATTTTTGCTATATGTTGTTCTGGTTTTGGAGCGGCTTGGGGTATTGATGCTCGTACCGGCGATGACGACGATGGTGAAGACAACAGTTGTGCATACACATGGATATTACTCCAAATAGCAGAAATGACCGTGCAGACTACAATCACGGATATTGTAAGGATCAATGTTGTGTGGTTCATACTAATAATGTTGTTATAGAAATATATATTTCAATTAAAGAAATTAGTTTTATGTTTCATAAGGAAATATTTACTAGTGATTATATCTCTTTCATAAGGGCGCTAGCGTTGAACTTATTTCAGATAGACATAATATCATATGTTATACGAAAATTCTTATAATTATAGGTATAAGAATTTATAGACTGGTGTGACACTAACTGAAGATAACCTAGCGGCCGTATGCAAAGAAATACAGCACTTGGATACATCTGTTAGATTTGTAGGTATAGCCAATAATCGCGGTACTTTGATCGCTACGGCCTACAGAAATGGCTTAGTTCCTTTAATGAATAAAGAAGAAACTTCTCATTATGCTATCCAAGCTGTACTTCGAGCAGCCATACGTGAGGACTTTGAATTGAAAATAGGTAGACTAGAATATTCTATAGGCAAATATCAAAAGCTTATTCGTGCAACTATTCCAATAAGATTCAGTGAAGGGGATGAAAGTAAATTTTATCTGCTGCTTTCATTTGACTTGGAATCATCGGTTGTTGCCGACGTTATTGAAAGAAAAATATTGCCATTTATGACGGAGATAAGGCACTATATTAAGATCGACTAATATACCATAAGAAATTATTTTGTATAGCTCAAAAATTATAAAGCACCTTTGCATAATCCGCTAACCATTTTTTTGCATTTCAGTTTATTTTCGTGTTAATGTGAGTCTGTTAGTCATTAGATGAGGCATATTTTGACAATATAAGTTCTTTATAGCAGACAACCTTCTATCCTGAATTGCTGCTGTATTTCTCAAAAAGTCGAAGAGAATTATACGTTTTCTCAATATATTTCAAATATTACATTACAAAATAGATAATGTAACGGCTGCTACTGACATACGCTATAGGATAATATTTCATTCGGCCACAAATAAAACATTACCATAAAACAAAAGTGAGATACCATCTGTTAGCTTTCTATGTTCGTGATTGTAATTCTCTGTGTATAAGAATTATAGCTGCGTCTGAGTATGTATGATTATCAAAAACTCATTGTACAAGTAGTACTGATTATAAATAAAATACAAGTTGACAATGCCTTTCACTTTTATAATTTAATATTATCAACAACGTATAATTTGGTACTCATTATGAAAATATAATAAATCTGTGGTGCTTGGCGATTCTGAACATATTCGAACCTAATATTACAGCCATTGCCGTTAAAGAGGCTCGATAGTATCAGTTTTGTTTACGTCTCCGCCAAGCACATCCGTCATGCCATTGTTATCGGGCTGACCATACTATGATATGATAAGTATTATATAAAAAGGTTTTTATTTATGCTATAACTAAGACAGTAGAAATATTTCGCTAAAATATTAGATATTTACAGTCAATATTATCAAATATTTACAATTAAATAATAATAGGAGATTTACCGGGCAAGAATCTCTAACCGCTAAAGATGGAAAATATTATTTAGAAAATTTGGATTAAAAACCAGCTGGTATAATCACTAGTTTTGATACTTATTACTAATTACTTTAGCCGTTGGTACAACTATTCTTTTATTCGGTTCAACAATTAGTAAGCGCCTATGGATTACTATCATATATAATTGGTTATCCACAGTATTATATACATTGAAATGCATACAACGGTATGATTAACAGCACTAGGAATGATAAATCAACTGAACAAGCTAACCAATGGGCAAATCTTCTTGCAGATCTCTTTGACAGATTAACTGGAAAAGGCGCAGAAGTGGCTTATAACTTCCAGAACCTAGAGATAGATATACCAAGAGCTACTGGGCCACAAGGTAGTGAGTTGGGAAGCGCTAAATGGGTTATTAACGGTAGACTAGCCATAACTGCACAATCAAGTAAAGTAAGTTAAAGTAAGCATTAGAGATACAAGCCCCTCCAATCTAGTATATCGTTCTATGAGATTCACTGGAAGAGTGTATTATTGTAAAATAACATCTCTACCCAAGATTAATAAAGCACTTGATATCCATTTATTGTTAAGCATAAATGAGCTTTCTATTTAAAAGAATCAGAAACGGAAATAATAGTAATACTGACAAAACAAACACAGTAAAATGTAAGGAATGCGGTATGACATTTCAAGAAAAAGGAAGATTGGACATACACCGCAAAAAGGCACATTCTGGAAGAGGAGAAAGAAAGAAGAATAAAGGCGCCATGCACTAGTATGGATCACAAAGATTCCGCGACATTAGGATAGCTTTGACCGGCTTTGACCGGCACACATGTGAGAAAAATTTTATAACAGCACAAACTCTGACAGCATATTTAGTCCGAGCCTTAAATTTAACATCTTCCTTCTCTGCAGTAGCTCTTAATTTGATGTAGTTATAAATACTTTGAAAGCACAAGGTAATCGAACAAGTGTGGACAGACTTGTTATTGCTTTTATTGTACTTCTTACCATGCTGTTTGTAGGAATTGGTATAATGATGGGTCCAAGAAAGATAACTATGGCGTTATCAAGCCAGTCCAATAGTGCGAACTTGGGGGCACTTATGACATTCGCTTCCATCTTATTCGTTGCAGGTTTGGTCGGAATTGGAGTAATGGGTTTTATACTTTCAAAGGGTCAGACTGCAAAGAAAATGGATACTTAAAGGGCTGAAATTAACTTAGCGTTGTTTTTTTGTTTTACAAATATGTCAAATAGTATTTTTTTTCTTCGTCGAAGGAATAGCATGGATCTGCTGTATATGTATGAGTGGGCAAGTGCAAAATAACCTAACCTGCTAATTTATCAATTACTGTATGCACGGCTGTAATACATGCTTAGGAGATCGTATTAGCCCCCGTCGAAAAAATGCCTGGCTACGGGGTGTAACAATGCTTAGCAACTTTTATATGGCTACATCTCCTTTTCTTGGGTAATTCGGAAAATATTTTCAACTTTGCGCGCGTTGGAAAAATATTATTATAGTATATTATATAAATTAGTTCAAATTTTACAAGATGGTTTAACATTTTTCAATGGTACTTTTTCATATGAGTAACACAACTTATGTAATTGTAGAAATGTGGGAAAAGTGGGAAATTTATTACCGATCGATCAGCCATTAGCAGCCCAAACTAATTTAGGAGAAATGTCTGAAGGCAAAAAGCAATTGCAAATATGGTTGAAAACTGTTTCTGTTCATAGTTATTCTCAGCTGCCTGAAATACAGGATGATTTTTGCAGGAAAGAACCTGTTATATTAATTGCAAGAATTACACCAATATTTACGAAGAGTATGGAAGAGGGAACAAAGTTAGTAAACGAGCTTTACTCTGCAGCCACTAAAAAAAATTATTCTGTTTTTCGCCTAGGTGAAGAAAGAATTATCGTAGTTCCACCAAATGTACAAGTAAAGGACCCTTTATGGTAAGCAAGTTGTAATAGAAGAAGATGAATAATTCGTCCCTAGTCTATATATTGTGGTAGAGAACTGCTCGTCAAGATGCATTGAAAAGACTTTCATAAATACTACTGCAATCATCTTTTAAATCAAGACTTGTCTACACACATAATTATCAATCATAAATTTATGAAAAAAAAGCTTTCGTTTATAATTGCTTCATTCAATGAATAAATCTGAATTTTTTATTTTGATAGAAATATGAAATTTCTGTTATTTGTTTGCAAATTCTCTAGAATCCCTTATGTCTTATGTGGTTTGTGACATCCTGTTTCGTAATGAATTTTGATCTTCTTCTAGTTTTTCTTGTTTTTCTTGCTTGGTTACTCTAGTAATCATTGTAGGAGTATTAGGTGCCGACTGGTTTTTTTGACTTTGTCGTATAGTACCTGCAATTGTTTTTTGCTGCTGCTTATCATGTGTATTAGACCATACAGCAGAATTGGTATCTTTATTGTCATTGTTAATTATGTCAGAAGACACAATAGTCAGGTCTGAAAACGTTTGATCTTCGAGCACAGAAGAATCATTCAATTCTTTGTTCTGGTATATTTTATATCCCACGAAATTTTCTTGTCTTTCTTTAATGTCTCCAGCTGGATATTCAAAACTATTCGATTCTACATATGCAAAATCCTTTTCACAGTTTATATTGAGTTTTTGTTTGTTCACATCAAAAAAAAATGTGTTCTTAACGTATTCTGTTGCGTCATGCCAAGTGAAAGCCTTTATTCTCCCTACTATGCGACCTTTGTCGAATCGGTTCTTGATATTATTGTACTGGTAAATATCGAAAAAATCAGCCGACTTTAAGCAGTTATCGCAATAATACTTCTTTCCTTTTTCATGGCACCTTGCACATTGTTGTATAATCATCTTTGTTTTTTCTGCTCTAGATTAACCTTTAACTTTGTTGTTTTTCGTGGTTCTGTATGGTATGATCCTTTAGCTCTTCTCTGGACTTGAAAGTTTCATTGCAGTTTTCACATCTGAAGGTTTGATCAATATCATCTACGTTTTTTGTTGTAGTTTTGATTCTGGAAGATGTATATAAGGAAGATGCAGAAGACGATGAGGATCCATCAATCTGAGGCCACAGTTTTGCAAACATGGCAGGTGTATTAGCTCTTAGCCATCCAAACATCCTTTCTTCTTCATCTAAGCTTTGCCTCAGATAAGGTATTGTATCACCAATATTCATTTTCTCTGCCATTTGTATGAGTAAGTTATATCCTGTTACCTCTGCATTTTCTACTATTATATCCTCAACCGATAGCATTAGCTCTTGCTCTGCAGGTGAGGTCCTCGATGTATGTATCTTATCCATGATGGACCGAGGAGGTACTGCAATAGGTAATTTTCCCTTTTCTTCAGTAGGTGTGATTCCTCCTCCTCCTATATTCCTTATTATCTGTCTTAATCTATTCTGATGCTGCTTTGTCTCCTCTAAGTGACGTTGTAGCTGCTGCTTGACGTCTTCTAATATTGTTTGTTCTAATCTTCTCTGGACCCTTTCGAGAGCTGCGTTTTCCATAGCTAATGCAGAGTTCAAATATAAAATGAATTTATCATGTAGGTCGTGCGTCATTTTTTCTTGTTATATGTAGGCTATTATTTGCTATAACAGTTGACGTTTGGACTCATGTTCCTGCTATTCTTATTTCTATTCTCTTTTCTTCAGTATTCTAATGATAATATTTATTGGAAAATTTGCTTTTACTGATCTCTATCCTGATTTTAGTCGACGGTCAATCTATATTTTATCAAATTGCGAAAGCAATGGATCCGTGTAGATGTAGACCTACATTATTTAAGGGGCCGATGTGATTTGCACCGGTATTATACTCTGGAACCAAGCGTGTTCACCAGTTAACAAGAGAACTTGTGTTAACTATAATGGCTTCTGATGGCGCATATAATATATTGTGAGCTTGTTAAATAAGAAAAACCAATCCAACATAGGCTCTATATTTTTACTACGTTTTAATTAGGGTCGTGTTATGTGGATCGTATGCAAGGAGTCCAAAAAACAAAATGTACCAACTGTGGTACGATGTTTATGTCTGAAACTGGTACCACTACCTGTCCTTCGTGTTCGGAATTAGGCCATGTACATACACATGGAGGTAATAGCGATATGGGAAGCGGTGGTGGTTGTGGCTGCGGTCACAGCCATTAATTTTTTAGTACATTTTTGAATCTTTTTGGCATAGTTCGTTGCATTCTATTTTTGTCCTGCTGTAACGAAAGTTAAAGATAAGGACATTGTGCAATGAGAAGACAGTATTCTAGACTTGTAAAGATGTATGTGAATTCACTAAGACATTATCATTTCCCCTTCCTCTTGGATAAATAAAAGATTGTTAGCAGTTCTCTATATAGGAAATATATTACATTTGGGATGTATACCTAACCTAACCTGGCAGAATTAAACTTCATGATTTTATGGTGATCATTTGGAGCTAACATATGAGCAGCCATTAAATTATCCGTTCATTTTATTAAACTAACTTTACCTTTCTCAAACAGAATTGATATATCAGTTAAGTTTAGCAGCTTTTTATTTGCTTGGTCCATAAAAAATGTAACTTCTTATCTATATCAATTTGTATATACTGTACAAGACTTCAAATATGAACCCATTACATAACTTTGATAGTAATGTTAGCAAACAGGAAAGCGTGAGCAGAGATCCCGATAAGGTAAACAACAAGGAGCGTGTTAACATATCTATTAGCAAAAAAGCATATGATGCACTAGTACAACATGCTAAACAACTAACGAAAGAAAACCCCGAGACGCAGAAGCCATTCACAATAGAGGAAATATTGGATGAAGAAATACTTTTGTTATTTAGTGATGATTGGAAGATAAAGTAAAAATAGCAATTGCTTATGTTATAACGATTATAGTGAAAGACTGATCTGGTTATTTCTGAATCTTTTCTGATCAATTTTATTTGCAATTCTGGCAATTATATAACTATGACTTCTTTTTACTCCATAAAACATAATAACTATAGCCTTAACGTGTTACTAGTATAGATAACATGTACACAAACCAAATACTATACGTAGAGTTAGTTTTGCGAAATGCTTCAGAAAACTAGCAATGGGTTTCAAACATCCTTTATTATTATACATCATTTATTATTATTATTCTGCGAGAAGACTTTCTAGCAATTCTATTGCTTGAAGGAGTCTGTATTGACAGTTTATACTAAAGGTAAATTGGATATTACTTCAACATATACACACACTCTCATAAAAGATGGAAAGGATATAGAATATTGCAGGTTTTATTTTGCAGCATGTGATTATGACATTGAAATCTTAATTCTTTTACAACGATTAAAAATGCGATTCTTGGTATATTAAAAATAGAATCTTATCTATGCTGCATATATCTGTCATTAATATACTTGCATTGACATCTCATATGTAGTGTTTTGCGATAGCTAATGATACTAATAATAATAACGAATAGTTGGAAAGATAGACATAAGTACAAACATACATATGCTTGGGCTTGAGATGATTTAACTTTCAGAACAGGATAATAAAAAAAGTTATTCATTCATCTTGTTTTGTACTAGCCCACTTGCTAACTCGACATCATAGACGTTATTATATCTAACTCCGTCTTCCAGGTTGTTCTGTATTGCTTCAATTACGTCGTTAATTCTGTTTCCCATGGACGGAGACTTTCTATTTAAATGGTTTCTTATATCCTCCTTTGTTGCTGGGAACTGTAAACCCTCAAGTAGATTTGCCATTTTAGAGGCCGTTTCTCTGTTGGTTGCCTGATTAGTGGGTGGTTCCCCTCTGAGATCGCCTACTCTTTCTGCTTTGGCATCAATTCCTGATTGAGTGGTATCAGTATAATTTCGATCACTTGATACATTTGACATTCTTTTGTATTCACCTAATTTGATCTATATATGATTCAAATTTCTGATAAAGGTTACAGTCGATGGATCTAAAAATCGCGTTTTAGATCGTCATCACTACAATTCAATCCCCCTAAGATGCTATTGTAATGCGTGTAATCAACCACAATTTAATAACAATAGTTAGATAATCATAATATAATAGTATATTTGTAATCTTGAATTTGCTACAAGTAGCGCTAATTCAGCTGCAATTACAGTTTAGTAATAAGCCGGAGGCATTAAGGCATCTTCACAAAATGTTGTATAGAGCCGCTGAAGCAGAGGCATACATTGCATGCTTAACAGAGCTTTGGTATCCCAAAGTCGTAAAAACTTTGAAGACGAATTTAAGATGATTTCTGATTCTGCAAAGGAACATGGCATGGCTATTGTATCAGGAGCATTCTTAGAAAAGTTTAGCGAGAGATTGTATGTTTCCTGTCCTGTAATTGCAGCTGGTGGGAGCGTGGTAGGCAGACAATCAAGTTTGGAGTACTCATATGCTATGACATTGTATTTTCCGAAGTAGCGAGGTCGTATGTTAAGAAAGGCGCTGAAGTGCTCTTCATTCCATCAAAAATAACTAACCGTGGAATAAAACCATGGCATATGTACATACAAGTAAGGGCTCTAGAGAATAGAGTGCCTATAGCGGCAGCCAATGTATGTGATCACACTATGTCGCATAATGGAAAGAGTATAAGTGTTGATTT
>JBJMFM010000068.1:0-8284 GCA_045808425.1 Nitrososphaeraceae archaeon
CAGTTACAATAGACTATTTGGCTAAAAAACTAGAGGCTGGGTTGTATTAATAATTGTGTATTATATTATAATAACTCATCATATTGTCACGAGCCGATTTACTTTGCTGTCGAGTATGATGTTGTTTTCTTTGTTAATTGGCAAACTAAATGAAAATGTAGCTCCTTTACCATCAGTATTATTCTCAGCCCATATTTTGCCACCATGAGCTTCTACAATACCTTTGGAAATATAAAGCCCCAATCCTGATCCTGTATCTGATTTTGTAACAAATTTAGAAAATAACTTTTCCTGTATATCAGGATCAATACCAGTGCCTCTGTCTTTAATGCTAATAATGACTTCATCCTCATCATTATGATTACTAATGCTGCTGCTAGTATTGTCGTTTTTTCCATAGGTATTGTTATACTTTATATCTGTAAATACTGTTATAGTGCCACTTACATCGCCGTCGTCACTACCATTATTTTTACCACTACCGCTGCTATCGATACTTTTCTTTGTAGACTTTACAGCATTAGTCAACAGATTTGATATAACCTGATAAATTCTTATACTATCAGCTTCTACAACTATAGGATCCGCTTTTGACTCATCAAAGCTTATCTGTATTACATCTTCTTCTTTTTTTGATTTTATATCATTTATAACATTTCTTATCTTTTCATTGACGTTAAACTTCTCTTTATTTAGCTTTAAAGTCCTACTCTCAATTTTTGTAATATCCAAAATATTTTCTGAAAGAGATTGTAGTCTTTTTGCATTTCTGACTATGGTGTCTAAGAATTCTTCATCATTACCACCTTTTGGTGCTCCTATATTTGAACTTCTGCTTGATTTAGATCTGCGGGAACGGATAACTTCAGATAAGCCAAGTATTGGTTGTATTGGTGCTCTAAGCTCATGAGCTGCAATATTTATGAATTCATCTTTTAATTTATCTTTGCAGTTAAGTTCTTCATTTACTTCTTCAAGATGCTTTGTTAATTCATTCTGTTTTTTGCTATAGTCTCTTATAGAATCTACCATGGAATTAAATGATTGGCTAAGAATCGAAAGCTCATCACAGCCTTTTTGTTTGACTGACACATCAAGATATCCTTTTTTTACTTTAGATATCGCTTGAGTCAGAGCAAATATTGGTCTAAGTATTCTTGCAACAAGATACAAAATTAACACCAGAATTCCAATAATTAAAATAGCAAACAGGATTTGTAAGAGCATTAGGTTTTGTGTATTTTTGTCTGTTTGTTGTCCTAGAAGCGTGACCAATTTATCAGAAGATTCAATCAAGTTAGATGCCATTGATTCGACCACTCTCCTGTCTAGCGACTGATCTTTAGTGATGGTAGCAGCAATTCTTGATTCAGATGGTATTGTAAGAAGTTTATTTGTTACATAAGTTTTGTAAATATTCCATCTACCATCAACATTATTCCAGAGGGCTAAAAGGTTTGAAGGAAGAGGTTTTAGATCTACACCAGAAATCTTTCCTCCCTGCTTCAAAGTCATAATGTTAGCTTCCAAGTTGTTCATAGCATTTTTTAGTTGTAAGGTATCAGAAGAGGAAGATAAGCCATACAGATATTTTTCAGTTTGTAATAACACATTAGCAGTAAGATATCGATTCTTACCAGCAATATTAATAGAATTTCCCAATGATGATTGTTCAGACTGAAAATATACTAACGTACCAAAACTACTAACAATTAGAAGAATTTCTATTAGAACTAATAGTGTGATTTTTGAAAGAATTTTGGAATTTATTCTATGTAACCAAGTAGGCACATAACTTTTCACATTCCTACTTCTCTTCATTTTGCAATTCGATTCCTAGGCTTGTCACATTCAAAATTACCATATCTTCTTCTTCTCTTTGTCCTGAATATCACCATTCATTATGATCCACCATACCAAGATAGTTGCAAATATAGATTGCTGATTCAGGAAACAATCTTAGATATGTCCCATTTCAAACAGATAATGGATTTGTCAATGCAGTATTTGTGATATCTCCCTTTGGCTGTACACTTTACTGCAAAGCTCTTGTATTTTGTCTTTTGTCTCTTCTCCATTGTATCTGTTCTTGATTCTGCTGTACCATAGATGAGCTTAAATGTTCCATTTCCTATGAGTTACTTTAACGATGATGCAGAATCAGGGACTATAGCTGAATCTCGATTAACAACGTTTAGATCTGAGTTTAAACTTGAATTCTATTCCACGTTTACCATTATAATCAAAAGTAAATGATTCATTTGGCGCAATAGGAAAACTAGTTAATTCATTATTATTTGCATTACACTGAGGACAGTTATTATCCATCGGTACTCTAGTCTTATCAAAATAAGTAGCGCACCAATAACAGGTATCACATAAAATGAAAATTGGTGGTGATGATGGTGAACGATCAGGTCTTTTAATAATTAAAGAATCATAATTAATTAAAGATGTTCCTTCTCTTGACATTCGTTGCAAAATTGGCCAATAATGGCATATAAATCGATCGTAGAGATTTTACGTGATCTATACATTTGAATATTGCTACTATATATCACTACATACACGCATCAGATGTTCTGCCAGTACAGTTAATCATCTCATATATTATAGTATTTTTCTATCCATTTCTTTCCTTCATCTGTGGCTATCCATTTTTCACCACCATCCTTATACATCCAATTTATTCCAATCATGTAATCTATCCAAACAGTTACTAATTCCAAGTTATTATCAAAATCCTTTGCAATCTCCTCGTTACTTTTACCTTCTTGAGTTAGACATACCAAAATATGAGCTGCAGTCATTAATGCAGATTCATGGCGACGTCTGTCTGCTGCACCTGTCAGTTTTGATTCGCCATTATGGTATTCCTTTTGACTTGTATGGTATATAAACAGTGGTATTAGGTGGTATTAAAGGGCATTAAATGTTCAACTTATGCTAAGTACTATTACCTGTTCAGACACCCAGGATTACGTTTTCTTTTTGCTCATGAAATAAAATAAAATAATGGATAGTACTTTGTGTTTGAAGAGAGAAGCCTCTTGTTTTTTAAGGTTAGTAAAGTACGCCAAAGAAAGCATTTGAGATAGATTTCTCAGATCCTCTCCCATCGCTAAATGAAAATATGTTGATTGGAATCAGAGCATTTGAGTATAATGGCTTGCTCTATAATCCTTAGAGCATCAAGGATCAAGTCCACGTTTGCCTTCTATTGAAATTATATACACTTCGTATTTAGCTAAAGGTGTTAATGAAATACCTTTGTTTTTACATGTTGGACATGTCTGATGAAGGTTATTACTATTGCTGCTCTCGATAACATATTCCTCCTGCTCTTCTTTTGCTGCTTTATGAAATACAGTAGCACACCAAAAACATGATTCGCAAATAGCAAATTGATATTCATATTCATAAAGAGGTGAAGTTATAACATTGACTAAATACATATATAAGTACTTTTCTGCTAGCATAAATACTTTTGATTATTATATACCTTGTAAAATACACAGGACAGGTAGAATTTTTATGACCCAGAAAAAGTTTACACAGAATGAGGTCTTATACTCGTATAATATACTATGCGCTCTGTCTTACCATTCTTAAATCTCAAAAACGTCTGTATTGCTCCTCCTCCTCCTCCTCCTCGTAGTGCTATCTTCTTTTGTCTTTGGATTTACTGCCTCTATCTTCTTTGCTAATTCAACAACTTTTGGATTAGAAAGTAATTGCTTAATTTGTTCTAGCTCTGAGCCAGACCTAATTATTATTCCTTTTTTGTTTGTGGCTGAACCGGTAGTAGCATGTATTGGATTTATTTCTATAGCTATAGACGATGGACTTTTCTTAAATGTAGGTAACTTTAGTAGAGAAGCCCCTGGTATGTTAGTAGGTTTCTTTTCCCAATCTTGGCCTTCTCTTAAGAATTGACCTAGCTTCTCATTAACATCCAGAGTCATAATGTATACGTTATACACCACCCATCTATGTATTTTACATTTGTTTAGCGATAGTGTATAAATTCAATTAAATTATACTAAACTATCCAAAATCTCATTTACACGCCTCATTATTATTCAGTGAGTTTCTGAAGTGTCAATACTTATGTAGTCTTTTTATTGTTCCCCGAATTTATATCCTCTACAAATATGACATCAATAGAAGATGGTGATGTACACAACAAGATAATAGCTGAAATACTAAAAGTATGTACAGATGGATGCACAGAACAAAAGATAATGGAGCAAACACATCTATCACACGATCAGCTAAGAAGAATCATGGCAGAGATAGTAGACAAAGAATTATTACACTACATTGAAGCACGCCGCGTCTATATTACAACAGATATAGGCTACATATTCCTTAAATAGAATAGAATAACTTCTAACCAGGCCAAATCTTTCCTGTCGTAAGCACAGATCTAAATAGCACCTTGCCACTCATCATAAGCTCATAGACCTCTTCTGCATGATCAAGGGAAAAGATATCATTCATAGACCTTACCCGGAAAGCGCACCAAACGTGGGGCCCATCGTCGATTGATGTCCTCATATGAATTATGGCCTAGCTGGCATTTTGCCACCTAACGATAAGGAATTAAAAATCCCAAAGATAAATTCAAGAGGAATGAGAGAAGGAGTTATCCAAAACCACCTTAGATTTCACAATCTCATAATGTCGCTGCATATTTCTACCTGACCGCAATTCAATTTTGTATTGTCTTCTGAATATTAGCTAACTTGTAAAAGAAATATCTAATAACTAGTGGTATGCCAACAAGAATGACAGTTATGCTGTACTTGCCTTTTGAGATATTGAAACCAGTAAAAATGCAAGTACAATAATGATTATAAATGCAGTAAATAATATGCCAAATAAATTTTTAAAAGTTAGCCGTAACATATCCTTCAAATTTTATTTTTAATTATTGGCAATCTGAAACTGTTGTGCGTAATACTAGCAGCTGTCACAACTATAAAATAATAATCTGCAATGCCCAATAAATGAAACTTGATTCTAGAACACTGACATCAAAAGAGTAATAAGCCAGAATGTACCATATTATACATATCTGTGTGCGAACAGGATATGAAGTAGGTTTAGGCTTACGAAATATCCTTAGTAGTCACAGAGAACCTTGTAGGGTAGGTGAGAGGAACTTTGCTTCTGAACAAGGTGTAAGGGGATCTTGCCGAGTCTACAGGGGATATATTATGTATAATTACATTCTCAAATTTATGTAAAGTTATATCCTGAATCATAATATATTATAGTTGCTTTCAAGAAGGTATTTATCCATTACAGTAACTGATAAAAATAGTTTGAACAAAATTCTGAGAAATACATATATTGGAATTTTGATTGTGGTAATGTTTGGCTTTTATACTCATTTTGTTATTGTTAACCAATCACAAGCGATAGAAAACGAGACATTGAGTTCATCTTCATCCAATATCGATAGTGCAACTAGCAGTAGCAGCAATAATAATGCAACTCAGATCTTTCATACATCTTATGAGATGCTTATTAACGATTCGCACTCGCTAACTCAGAGTTATCAGAAAGAAATTGGCAAATGGCAATCAAAGCAATATGATAACAAGACAATGATTTCAGTTACTGATAACTATTTGCCAAAGTTTGAAAAGTTAGTTAATAGGGCAGAAGCTTTGCAGCCTACCACTGCAAAATATTTACAAGCGAAGGATTTGTACATCAAATCCATCCAGTCTGAAATGGGAAGCTACAAGCATTTTCGAAACTATTTAGTTACAAGCAACAAGACAGAAGATGATATATCAACACAACTTTTGTCTAACGCACTAAAGTATGAGACTAAATCCTTTGCTGCTTTTAATAATAAGACTGTAATCGATACTGATAACAACTATGGTGATAAATCCTTTCTACCTGTATAGAATTTCTCATTTGTATATGCTCTTATCAACTGTCCGTTTAAATCTTTTTCAAACGTATTAGTTATAATCGATTAGCTTTACAGAAAAATTCCTTAATGAATATAAAGCAGGATATATTAAACTCTCATTAGGGTTATAATACATAGTCATCCCATTCATGTTCATGCCATTATTGTTGTTTTTCTGCTGTTGATAGGGCGATGATACCAATGTATTTTCTATTATCCCAAGACCTGAACCTTTAATCAAGGTACCAAACATTTCATGGTTGCTCACAAAATGTCTATCTGTTTTTACTGTATCTATAATCAAACCAAGCACATGCTCTTTTCCCATAAGATGTACTGCAATAGGAACTTGTCTATACTTCAATACAGTATTCTCATAGATATTTCCAATTCCTGTTATAATCATATCGCCGCCTGCTATTATTACATTATTGGATGTAAAATTGCTGACTGAATGTTCATGGGTTTGTGATCCATCTGGTTTTACCATAGTAAAATTTCCCGAAAATACAGCTTTAGCTCCAGTAGTACTATTCTGAGATAATGATGATGAAAAAGAAGAGGAATTATAGACTGCTAGATGCAATAGCCCGCCTTGTATCCAACTTACTGAATCATTTTCTATCTGGTTATTTGCAAAGTGGCCTGAGGCTTCGATTACCTTAGATCGTGGTTGCAGCTGTTTTTACTGTTCACTACTACTTTTATGATTTTGACTAGAAATATTGCTCCGAATTTCTTAAATAGACATTTCATTATTAACTACTGCTAGATGCCTCCATTGGGGTTTGATAAGAAAGATGAGCAACAACTACCATCAAACCTTATCACAGATACAAGCATAACAGATAAAGATGATTTAGAAGAAATTAAGAAAATAGCTCACATGTTAAATCCAAATGAAGAAGTATTCGTTGTTGCTAGACAATCTAGACTAAAACCAGGCGGCTCTAAACTTACTCCTAATGTTGTTTTTGCTACTGATAGGAGAATCATAATTAAAGATCCAAGTATGCTTGGATTACGTGAGGATATAGTAGATATTCCGTATGATATGATTAGTAGTGTTAGAATTGACAAAGGTATGTTTTCATCTAATATTATGTTTAAAGCTCCTGGACTCGTTAACTCAAGTCGCAGAGGTAAGTTAGATAAGCTAATGATGGTAGATGGAGATGAAATTAGACGTGAGCAGGTAGGAGAAGAAGAAGATGGAATTATAACTGCCATTCCAAAGGATAAAGCCGAAGAATTGCTAGAGGTGATAAGAAATGGGATGGATAGAGATAGGGAAGTATATAGTCAACAACAACAACAATCGCAGCCACAATCACTATCAATAGCCGATGAGATAACTAAACTAGCTAATCTGAAGGAGCGGAGAATAATATCTGAAGATGAATTTCAACAAATGAAACAAGATCTGATAAAGAAGAGGAGGTAGATAAAGGGTATAATATTGATTAGTGGTGCATTAGAATATTATTTTGATTCTGGTTATTTCATTAATGATTAGTTCGTGTCCTTCGTGCAGCTATGTGCTCAATACCATTCGAGTAATGTAATGCTACTATAAATATGTTGAAATGCGTACTTATTCCTAATTATTTAAGGATACTATTCAAATAGGATTATGTATATATTTAAAATTATTATGGAGAGCCAAAGTAAGAGCAAAGACGTAACACACGTCACAACTAATTCATGGGATAATGATGTATTAAAGTCTAATTTACCAGTTTTGGTAGACTTTTGGGCGGAATGGTGTGGTCCATGTAGGATGGTTGGTCCGGCTGTAGAACAGTTATCGCATACAATGAACGGAAAAATAAAAGTAGCAAAACTAAATGTTGATGAAAACCAAGAAATAGCAATGAGATACGGAATTAGGTCAATTCCTTCATTATTATTATTCAGAGGTGGAAAAGAAATTGCAAGGACAGTAGGCGCTGCCCCAAAAGAAGCGTATCAGAAATTCATAGAACAGTCACTATCAGGTACCTAGACGTACATCTGTATATATGATATACACACGCCCTATTCTATCTTTTTTTAATAACAAAAGCATTAATATTATATTATATAGGTTTAAAGCGGTGTTAAAATTTTATACGTAAGAAACATTAAGACTCTATGGTAGGGATTTATACCTGTTTAAAACCTTATATCATGCAGACTTTAAAAGCAACCTTCGACCAACAAGGAATAACCATATAGCTGTAGGAGGAACAGACATCGCAGGCAGTATGAGACCTGCCATACCAGGTTATGTTATTAAAAAGTAAATGTTGTAAATGTCTGCAAATGGAATTAAAGACAGAATATTTGATTTACTTAACACAAGATTAC
>JBJMFM010000069.1:0-4610 GCA_045808425.1 Nitrososphaeraceae archaeon
TACTAGGAACACAGTATACACCTTCCTCGATTCTATGTTTAGGATATCCTAAGAAAATACTTCAGCCCAAACCTAAGAGAAATCTGATAGGATTAATCCATGAAGTCTAAATAGTATTTCCCTTTCACATTTGTTTGTCAGAGCATAAGTCAGATCACGTCAGTCACTTAGATTAACAGGGCAACAAATTTTTGAATTAGCTTAAGTTGCTGATGAGGACAAAAGATAAGAAATTGGTTGTCTGGTTGAGAAGATATGTCACATGATTTCATCTATAGTTTCACTCAAGGTTCTTAACAGATAATAAATTTTGACTCGAAGTTTATCATTCAGGTGTTACTCCAAAGGATATTGATATGGTGATATATCTAGTCAGTCAGCAGTTAATCATCTCGTCATTTTATTCTAAGTAATATATCAACTGCCAAGATAACAGTTCCAATTGCAACAGTGATTATCATGAACGGAAATCCAACTCTCATAAAATCATTAAAAGTAATTCTAGAGCGATACCTTTCTGCCATTCCTGCTGCAACTACCGCAGCACTTGACCCAACCAAAGTTCCATTACCACCGAAATTAGCACCTAGTGATAAAGCCCACCATAATGGGCTGATCTGATAACTACCTAAGGCTGCTGCAATATTTGGATCTACGTTAAGCGTATGAATTAATGGAATCATAGTGGCAGTAAATGGAATATTGTCAACAAATGCACTTGCAATAGCAGATAACCAAACTATCATCGTGAATGCGAACCAGGGATTTCCACCAGTTATGCCTATTGCTGCAGACGATAATAATTTTATTGTTCCTGCCTGGACTGCAGTTCCTACAATAATAAATAACCCGGCAAAGAAGATCAGCGTTGACCAATCTACCTCACGTAATATCTTTTCAGGCTGTGCTTTAGTAATGATAAATAAGATAGCAGCACCTCCTAATGCAATAACAGATGGTTGCAGGTGAAGTGAGCCGTGCATTACAAACATCACTACGACCCCAATAAGAACAGCCATGGATTTCTTCAACAGACTCTTGTCTTTAAGCAACGCATTTTCATCTTCTCCCATCAGCTGCTCTAAATTGCTTACAGATGCTTTTAGATCCTTTCGGAAAAAGAATTTTAAGAGTAACATTGATGCTACAAACGAAATTGCAACTGTTGGGCCCATATGTATGATAAAAGAATTGAAATCTATATTTGCGATCGAACCAATCATGATATTTGGTGGATCTCCTATGAGAGTAGCTGCGCCACCTATGTTTGATGCAAGAACCTGACTTAGGATGAATGGTATTGGTGATAGCTTAAAGGTTCTAAATACAGAGAATGTGACTGGCACCATTAGCAAAATTGTTGTGACATTATCTATGAACATTGACACAACTGCTGTGAATGTGCATAAAGCAAGCATCAGCTTCCAAAGATTGCCTTTGGTTTTCTTACTCATTTTTATACCGATGTACTGAAATATACCAGTCTCAGACAGCGTTGCAACTATGATCATCATACCTAACAGAAGACCGATTGTGTTAAAATCAATAGAGTTAACAGCAAACTCAAGGCTTTCTTCTGCAGTGAATAGATTCGTTGTTATACCAATTATAATTACGAATACAGCCCCAACTAATGCAATAGCAGTTCTGTGAGCCATTTCGAATGATAATACTATATATATAGATAGTAACACGATGGCTGAAAGTGCTATAGCAAGATTAAGTTCAAATCCAGCCAGTCTAGGAATAGTTAAAATACAAATAGAAACAATTGCTATAATCAAAAGTCCTATTATCGGTTTTTTATCCAGCGCTATACTAGATTTCAGATCTGAAATCCCCAATGCAATTAAGCCTGTATATATCTGTTAATAATATTTGTGGTACATCTTTTAAAAGACGTATGACTAAATCTAGTTATCAGAAATCCTCTTCTTTTTAGTACTTGTATATGTGACAAGCACGGCCAAATTTTAATATTAAATTACTAATATGAAATATTTAATCAATTTGCATTGGTATATCTGGGGATAGTTTTATGACAAGTTACTAAGGTAAACAGCATTAGAAAGAGTATTGCAATATTTTGCATTAATGACAATATATAGCACTACAGATTTTTTGCTTCAAAGGTACTCAATTCTTTAGCGGTCACGCCTAATACAACTGCAGTTTCTGTGAATTCTTTAATATACTTTTTAGGTATTACATATTCCTGTCGTGTACCTTCAAGTATAGTTATAAATTCGTCGTCTACCATTATAATATTGCCAACATCTTTCAAGTCTTTGGTCTTTACGTTCTTCTGAATTAAACTGTTCCAATCAGTTCCTATATTTGACATTTTATTTCTTTATGACATTATGCTATTTGGTGCTGGCTAATATTATACTTTGAATTGAATTACTTGATAATCTTCCCTTGCAGGTAGTTGTTCAAATGAAGGCTTTAGGTTTTCAACTAAATCAGTTAAAGCCATGTTATCTGGTTTATAAAATTCGTCCATATCTTCTTTTCTTTCCCAAAAGGTAAGTACAACGGATTCTTGTAAATCTTGTATGTTATCCATCACCAAAAATCCTTTCATGCCTGTTGGTTTTTCTTCAAGTATTTTGAAGAACTCCAAAAGCAATTTGGTGGTTTCTTGTCTTTTGTCTTTTTTTATCCGGACTTTGTTATGTTTAACATATTTTATTATATTCTGATTGTTAGACATTTTAGGAATGTTGTGTAATGGATGCAATTAATGTTTGGACTATGATTTGAATTCCTGCATTTTATTAGATAATAGAACTAAGATCTGGGTAGATGCAGAGTAAATAAAATAACAACAACAAATTATGTCATTTAAACATGAACTATTTAGCTTGGTATTCCTGCTGTTTCTTTTCTGTTTGACGGGAGCAATTATATATGAATCCTTCTCATTTTTTCGTGTTCGATTTTTCTTTCTTAAGTTCTCGTGTTTTCTTTAAGAAAATTATCATGTCCCGGTACGGAGTTTTGACTTTCACTTCTTTTTTTTGATAACCGTACTGGGGGTAGAACGTTCTCTAGGTCTTTTCGCATAGGCTCAAGCCATGGAGGTAGAACAAGATGGGTGCCTAACTCCTCGACTCTTTCGTCAATTGTAAACCCTGGAGGATTTGTGGCAATTTCAAAAAGTATACCGCCTGGCTCCCGGAAATATACAGAATGAAAGTAAAATCGATCTATTACAGGTGTAGCATTTAATCCAGTTCTTATCAGATTGTGCCGTAAGATCTTTTGCTGTTCATCAGTAGGCGTACGCCAGGCCACATGATGAACTGACCCAATCCCTATAATGGCCTGCTGTGTATATGGTACACACAGAATATCTACTATCTTAGCACCTCCTTTAACTGCGTCTTCTTCGCCAGATCTCTTGGTAGCAGATGATGGCATTAGACTACTGGGGGCTTCATATCGGAACCGGCTGCCCTCATGATACGTTGGAACGAATCCTAATTCGTCAGTCAAAACAGAAGCAGTGCGTTCATACCCTTCTTCGGATAAAGTTACTGAATAAAAGCCTCTTATTGCATGTTCAACAGGAATTGAACCTTCTTTCCACGTATTAACAGTCCTATGTTCAGCAGATTTATGAGCTACGAGTTCTAATTTAAGTCCATCCGGATCTTTTAATGCCAATACTCGTTCGGCATCACCAAAGCGCTTATTTGGACCTTGAAAATCTATTTTCTGACTCCTAAGATAGTCTGTCCAGTAACTCAGGGAATTCTCAGGGATGAGAAAAGATATCGCAGCTACTTCGCTTGTTCCACTATGCCCTCTTGGTATATTTGGCCAATGAAAGAAAGTAAGAATCGTACCTGGATGTCCAGCCTCATCGCCATAATATAGATGGTATGAAGTAGGGTCATCTTGATTTACAGTTAGTTTTACAAACCGCAGTCCCAACTTATTAGCATAAAAATCTATGTTTCTTTGGGGATCACTAGTTATAGCTGTAACGTGGTGTATACCAAATACGCCTTTGCTAGCACAGTTCTCTTTGATCATGTCTCTTTTTACTCATCCTGTTGTTATGGTCGCTATGTTCTAAAAATATTCGTATGTCAACAAGCTGGCTAGTTCTTTATTGCTAGTTGAATTTCATGAAAGAATGCATACTATTAGAATGATTCCTGGAGTGGCTTTAAACCCCAAATTTCTTTCTATTGAAGCGCTAATTATTGTACTGTCTTTGGCTGGATAATGAAAGTCCTTTCAGCCTTTTACAAGAGAATCCGCTACTAGGTATTTTTAGAGATAAGCCTATGAAAGCCGTCGTAAGATGTCTTGCGATACATAATAATCAATAATAAAACGAAGTATTTCTATTGTTTTGGAATACAGCATGTTAAAACAATAACACTATCGATTATCTGCTGAGTTTTGCGAATTCCATTTCAACTCCACGTTTTGATTTCATTGCTATGGTATAACGTTCGTCTTTAGCTAAAGGGGCAGAAGAAGATGAAGAAGACATCACTGTACTTAGCAGTATGAGAAGAAGAATACCTATAGCTGAGAGTTTTATGAAGTTAGCCACTTAATATACGATGGAGTGTAATGCAGATAGATTT
>JBJMFM010000070.1:0-42493 GCA_045808425.1 Nitrososphaeraceae archaeon
GCTTTTGAAAAATAGCCAAAAAAATAGAGTCGATTTGGAAGTGGTATCACCATCGTAAGACCAGCTCACTCTAATAGCTTTATATAGGATATTGTTGATGCCTGAGATTCTTTAGATACAGAAATTGCTACCAGAATTGCAACGATAAAAGGTTAAAATTAGATACTGTGTTTTTTAAACTAATGCGAACTATTATAATTGCAGGATTTGTGATAGCGCTGGCCTCAGGACTATTTTTGAACTACGCAGGCCATCCATGGCAAGTCTTTGCACAAACAAGCGGTACTCAGAATGCTACTCAAGGTTCTACGGGAAAGAGTAATGCAACCCAAAGCTCAGGATCGAGTGGTGGTAATGCCACTAGTCAAAGCCAGGGCGCTTCTCAGGGTGGCGGCGGTAAATCAACTACGCCTCCTTCTACCGTCCAAGCAGTGAAAGGCGGACCTAAAGCTGCAGGAAGTGCTTCTCAGTTACAGCAAATAGAAGGAAACAACACGAGTGTGATATCTCAAGGCTCAAGTGTAGGTAACAAACCAGGCCTCCAGGCCTTAAGTTCAGAAAGCAATACTACCAGCCAAAGCAACGCGACTGGTCAAAGCCAGGGCGCTTCTCAGGGTGGTGGTGGCGGTGGCGGAGGAAACGCCACTAGTGGGGCAGCAGGCGGAGCCGGTTCAGCAGCCAACAAGACATCAGCTGGAGCAAGTTCAGCAGGTCAAAACGCATCTAGCGCAGCCGGTTCAGCAGCCAATAAGACATCAGCTGGAGCAAGTTCAGCAGGTCAAAACGCATCTAGCGCAGCACAGGGTCAAAACAATACAAATCCACTAGCCAAAATTCCAGTAATAGGAAAATTGTTTGGCGGTTAATAGTAATAACAACAAGCAATTGCAAATAGCTTGTTCTTGTAAGATGTAGTAACTCATACAAGAACATAATACGAACTCGTTGCTCGACAGGGCAACTACAAATATATTTTTTTATTTATTTTTTTATTTAATGTCTATATACTGAATCAATGCAGTTGAGTCATCATGATTTGAAGAGTTAAAGCGCATAAATTATTTTTCAAAAAACTGAAAGATAGAAGATATACAAATACTTCTTTTTGTAATGATCACTTAAATAGCAATATCCTCAGCTATCAACATGTATTGGCTAGCACTATATTACTATCCATTGTTGGAATGCTACTAGTAGCGGCCGCAATACTAATATACTATTCTAATTCTGTGCCAAATGGTATCTTTTCTAATATATTAGACGAAATTGCAAATTTCCTGGCGGGCCCACTATACAGTACAGCTCAAGATCAATACATGAAAACTACTATATCTGTAAAGAACACTTCAATAGTTGCTGATTTAGCTCTTACTTCAGATCAGCAAACTAAAGGTCTCTCAGGCAGGGAAAACTTATCAGAGAATCAGGGCATGCTATTTGTCTCCAAAACTCCTGGAAGGTATGGATTCTGGATGAAATCAATGAAATTCCCACTTGATATATTCTGGCTAAACACTAACCGCTCAGTCGTTTACCTAAAAGAGAATTTGCAGCCTTGCTTAACCATTCTCAATTGTCCCACCTATCTGCCAGATACAGATTCTCTCTATGTCCTAGAGACTGTGGCGGGCTTTGCTCAAAGACATAACGTTACAAAGGGAACTCACTTTAATTTCCGGTTGCCTACCTAATTGGAATTGCCAATAACAATAATCTCCATCATACTATCGCATTATGAGATATATAATAATAACAATAAATTTCTATTCACTTATTCTTCTTAAGTTTATTTTTATTTTTATTTTATTGTGTCCTTACCACATTCATCATGACAATGCTTTTCTGGCAAAGATCAAATAGGTAGTATGTCCTATCATTCTCATCGAAGGCCTTGTCATTCCTTCCCTTGCTTCTATGTTACGAATCATCAATTCAACAGATTCAATGTCAATGTAGCTATTTTGTTTTAGTTCCATAGATGTTTTTTCAAGCTGATTCATTGTTGGACATATCGCGACAAATGAGCCGCTTCCTTTTAGAGCTTGATAGACTTCCTTTAGCACACTCCATGGATCACCCAAGTCAACTACAGCAATATCAATATCTCTCAGGGAGATGCCATTATGAACATCATTATGATGAATTGTTACATACTCTGTCATTCCAGCCTTCTCCAAGTTTTGCCTGGCAGTAATCAAAAAATCCTCATTTATATCAAATGTGTAAATATGCCCGTTGGGTTTAACTATGCTTGCCATGAAAGTAGTTAGAGCCCCACTCCCCGTGCCTACTTCTAAGACGCTTGATCCGTTCTTTAATCCTGTACGGGCTGCTATATAACCCAGATCTTTAGGATAAACAATTTGGGTGCTTCTCTTTGATTTCATAACAAAATCATAAATTGTGGGTTCAGCAAGGTAGATCTTTCTGCCTTCTGTTGTCATTATCGAAGAGCCATACTCCATTCCGATAATTGATGAAATATCTATAATCCCTAAATGTGTGTGGAACTTTTTTTCTAAGCTAACCTTTGTGAGCCACTTCTTGTTTTGAGTATGAAATAATAAAACATGGGAGCCTTCTTGGATCTTCATAAATAATACTACTACTAAACAGATCAGACTAAATAAAATAATTAATACCTATAGTATTATTATCATTATTTTTCAAGTTTCCTTCCTTCGATGCTACCAGAAGCCATCATGAGAAATAGAGAAAAAAATATATTCAATTTCCTATGCAGCAACTCGGCATTTTCCTATAATCTTTGCTTACTTCGCTGCTGCTAATGATGATGAATCGCTAGTTACATATGTGATTAACAAAAGTTAAAAAAGTCTACAGAAAACCCGCTAGCAGCATTATCATATATATACACACATACTGCATACAAAAGTCAAAATACCTCTGAGTGCGTAATTCTGATGAGTTGGACTATAAATTATTTGAGGACCTCTGTAATGACGTTATATCACTAGACCCTTCTCTTAGGTTCGCAGGTATAGCAGACGAGGATGGTAGACTTCTGGCTAGTTCCTTAAGACCAGGTTTAAAACCATTGCTTGGTGCAGAAGAAAGAGCACAGTATGCAATCACAGCCGCAACACGGCAGTATACTAGACTAAGGTGGGAATATCTTCTGGGTAAGATAATATATGCTAGCTCACATTATGCCAAGCTAATTCGTGCTACTATTCCAGTTACAGATAACACTAGCCGACTTTCCTATGTCTTATTAATATCGCTAGACAAGCGTACGGCCAATTTCCATGAAATAATAATGCAAAAGGTAGTGCCACTTGTTTCAAAAAATACATCTAGACTTCTTAAGGAAGTACACACATGACATACACAGATAGTAGTTAAGATTTCTTTGCTTTGACTTGAAAGCTATTTCGTATGCCTTTCACTAATATCTCTCACTGCCTTGCAGATATGCCTCCATCGACGGTAAGAATAGATCCAGTAACCCATTTTGCATCATCAGAGCATAAGTAGTATACAGCACCAGAAATATCCTCAGGTTCACCAATCCTGCGCAAAGGAAAAGATGATTCAAGCACCTTTTTGGCATTCTCATCTTGAAAGTACGGATCAATCACAGGACCATGTATAGTAGAAGGAACAATGCAATTACATCGTACATTATAGTGACCATATTCTACAGCAATGCTTTTTGTGAACATTATAACCGCTGCCTTTGTCAAACCATAAACTGAGAATGGAACATTAGGAATTGCACGGATACCAAGGATGGAAGAAATATTTACTATGCTACCTTGATGTCTTTCCATCATGATAGGAAGGACTGCCTTTGTAGGTCTGAGAGTTCCAATTATATTCGTATTAATTAATGTGGACCATTGATCGTCAGTCATCAAGTGAAAAGACATAGGGTCATTCAGAACGCCTGCGTTGTTTACAAGAATATCGATCCTATCAAATGAAGAAATAGTTTGGTCTATGACATTTAGCACTTCGGCCTCCTTTGTAATATCTGCAGTGACTGCCAATAGATTTTTCCTATCGCCAATTTCAGACATGATCTTTGTCAATTTCTCTCTATGCCTACCTACCATAACGACTTTGCTTCCACTGGCGACCAGCCTCTTTGTTGTTGCGCTTCCAACTCCCCCACCTGCTCCAGTCACGATTGCAACCTTGCCCCTCAGAGTCATAACTCGTAAAAAGTCATTCGCTCTTTTTAAAGTACTCTTAACTATAGTCTAGCAGTAATTAGTATTGACAGCCATGGGTTGTTAACAAAAATATCTTTAAAAAGGAAAAGAATAGGAATTGTTGATCGCGTCTGAATAAATACGTGAATTAATGAATGAAGAGATGCAGATAAATACAGAGATAAAGAGCAAGCAGCAGCAGATTATGTTATGATAATAGTTTGCCTTGCTTGGCCAAAATCCAAGGCTTAGAGCCAATTGAATCAATTAACCAACTAATCAGCCAATGAGTTGGCTAATCAGTCGATAGTAACAACACTTCTTGTTGCTGCTCAATAAGATGAATTATATCTTGGCGTAGAGAGCATCAGATTTTTTAACTATAATATGCTAAAAAACTAGCCATCAAGAATAACACTTTTAATTTGCTTTCTTAACCTAATATGAGGCAGGTAAGTGCGTCTTATGCATGGTATTATAGCGGGACAGAAACGAGGGAGAGGAGGAGGAGGAGGAGAAGGACAAGAGGCAGCAAAGAAAGGAACAGTGCCGAAAGACGCAGGATTGTCGATATCAATGGAAAATCCTATCGCCATAGGAATAATCGGAGGAGGACAACTTGGAAAGATGATCGCTCAAGAGGCCAAACGCATGTCCTTAAAGGTTGTCGTATTGGACCCAATCTATGACTGTCCTGCGTCTTTTGTTTCAGATGATGTCATAGTTGCTGATTTTAAGGACGAATCGGCAATAAGAAAATTGGCTGCAATGTCCGACATACTTACATATGAGATCGAGCTTGCAAATTCAACTACCCTAAAAGAGCTGGAATTAGAAAATTATCCAGTATACCCTTCGCCAGAAACACTAAGGTTAATTCAAAACAAGTATAGACAGAAATCTTTCTTAAAAGAGAACAATATTTCTGTACCTGATTTCGATCTCGTTAGATCACGGGGCCATCTTGGGGAGCTCTGTGAAGAATATGGGTTTCCTGCCATGCTCAAAGCATCTGAAAATTCCTATGATGGAAGAGGTAATTTTTTGATTACTTCTAGCAACAATGTACAACAGGCCTTTTTAACCTTTCAAGGAAAAGAATGTATTCTAGAAAAATTCATGCCCTTTGTAAAGGAAATATCAGTAATGACGGCAAGGAATCCGAGTGGGCAAATCGAATCGTTTCCAGTAACAGAAAACATACATGTTAATAATATCTTAGATATGACTATTGCACCTGCTAGGATCTCAAATAAACTCCTAGCAAAAGCGCAAGAAGTTGCCCAGAAGACTCTGAAAGCGTTAAAGGGTGCTGGTATATTTGGAATAGAAATGTTCGTACTTCCAGACGAAAATATTGTGATAAACGAAATAGCTCCGCGGCCACATAACTCTGGGCACTACTCTATCGAGGCATGCTCTATCTCACAGTTTGAGCAGCACATAAGAGCTGTGCTTGACCTTCCATTGTCTAGGCCGCGATTACTGGCTCCAGCAGTCATGCTTAATTTGCTTGGACCTGAGACCAGCTCTGGCACATACAGAATAGCCGGATTAGAAGAATTATTTTCTATACCTGGTCTAAAGCTGCACGTTTATGGTAAAAAAATTTCAAAGCCTCGTCGGAAGTTAGGACATATTACTATCACAGCTGAGACCTTAGAAGAGGCAATTTCAAATGCAGAGAGAGCAAGAAGCGCCGTCAAAATTATAATTGATTAGCCAAGACAGGTAGGTGAGAAATTAAAAATAAAAATAAGAACAAAAACAAAAACAAAAACAAAGAATACTCTTGTTGGCATAATCATGGGTAGCGACTCGGACCTTGCAGTTATGAGTGAAGCCGCTGGTTTTTTGGATTCATTTGGAGTTTCAAACGAGGTCAAAATAGTATCTGCACACAGAACAACTAATAAAATGGTGCAGTATGGCAAGCAAGCCAAAAAAAGAGGAATTAAGGTCATAATTGCCGGCGCAGGCGGAGCAGCACACCTTCCTGGCATGATCGCTTCAATTACGCCGATACCTGTAATTGGGGTACCAATTAAGACAGCCAGTCTTGATGGTCTAGATTCTCTTATGTCGATAGTCCAGATGCCTGCAGGTGTACCTGTAGCCACCGTAGCCATCAATGGAGCAAAAAACGCAGGAATACTTGCATGCCAGATACTAGCTTTAGAGTACAAGGAAATAGCCACCAAAATTGAGAGGTTCAAAAAAGAGCTTGAACGAGATGTTCTCCAAAGAGCGAAAAGGGTTGAACGAAATTCCTATCCAAAATCTCAATCTCAATTTAATTCCAAATTAACATCATCATCAACAACAAGACCTGCTACCACGTTAGCCGTCAACAAGTAGAAGAACTAGATGTAGTGGTAGTAGTATTATTATTAGAACAACAATCTGTTTTATTAACATCCAGGGTGCCTCCCAGTAATAATATTGTTCTTAGATATCTTGCCAAGTCAGTCACTGTAATAATCCCAACAACTTTTCCTTCTTGCATAATAGGCAATCTTCTGATACCTCGGTTGGCCATTCTCTGTACTGCTACTTCTATCGGAGTATCAGGATCTGCAACTGTTCTAATCCTTGACATTATACTAGTTATTTTTACTTGAGAAATTTCTAATTGCTTGGCACAAATCTTCTTTATGAAGTCGCGTTCGGTTATTATCCCCTTTGGAACCTCGTCTTTTACAACTATTAGTGAACTTATTCCTTTTTGAGACATTATCCTGGCTGCTTCTAATGCTGTTTCACCTTCGTCAATTGTAACGATATCTTTGGTCATAATATCACGTACTAGCTCAGCCATCATCACTAGTGATTTTTGTCACAATAAAAACCTTGTAATCGTTATTTCCTGTCAAAGGCGAATAAAAAAATAAAATAAAATAAAACACACTATATGTTTTATTAATTCTTAATAATAATAATGGTTGTAGCCCTTCAAACAAAGCTATATCATGTAAGACGGCAGGCAAAAAAATTTATGATGAATTATCCAACACATATAATAATATAGACCATAACATAAGTTTACCTATTGAACAATTAAGAATGCAAAAAAATTCAAAGCAGCTGGAGAAAAAATGCAAAATTGGAATTGTAGTTTTTCCTGGCAGCAATTGCGATAGAGATGTCCATTCTGTTCTAAATAATGTTCTGAAAGTGGACGCCGATTTGGTCTGGCATACAAGTGATAATATTTTACAATACGATGCGGTGGTTATTCCTGGAGGATTCTCATATGGTGATCGCCTCCGTGCTGGCATTATTGCCGCTCATAGTCCAATTGTAGGGAAAATCAAACAGATGGCAAAGGATGGCGTACCCATCCTAGGAATATGTAATGGATTTCAGGTTCTTGTCGAATCATGTTTGCTTCCTGGTGCTCTTATGATGAATGATTCACTCAACTTCGTCTGCAGGTGGACGACGTTGAGGGTAGACAATAACAAAACGCCATTTACGAACTGCTTTTCACAACACGAAACATTTCAAATTCCAGTAGCTCATGGACAAGGGAGATATATTGCAGATAAAAAAACTCTACAAGACTTGGAAAAAAACAATCAGGTTGTACTGAGATACAGTGATGACGATCCAAATGGCTCAAGCCATCTTATCGCTGCTATATGCAATCCACAAGGAAACGTAATGGGATTGATGCCTCACCCTGAACGCGCTAGCGAAAGCATTATTTCTCCTGGAAGAAGCACAAACAAAGCAATTTTGATATTCAAATCACTCATTTCCTATTTAACTAATAGTAACAATATTTTATATCATCGAAAAAATAAAAGGTAACATCCAAAGAAAATAATATGAGTATACTTACCGGTCAGGAATTCAGTTACCTCACACGTAAGCTAAAGCGTCGACCCAACCCAGTTGAAATAGATATAGTTGGCGTTGAATGGTCTGAGCATTGTTCCTACAAGTCTTCTAAAAAGTATATACGACTTCTTCCCATGACTGGCCCTAGAGTTATAATTGCGGCCGGGCATGATGCTGCGGCTCTAGACGTTGGTGATGGCTATGTTATATCTGTTCATATAGAAAGTCATAACCACCCATCAGCCATTGAGCCATATGGCGGGGCGGCTACAGGGGTTGGAGGAGTAATAAGGGATATCATTTCAATAGGCACTCGTCCTATAGCTATTCTTGATGCGTTAAGATTTGGGCCAATTACAGCAAGAAATGCCGATACGAGCTCAAAATCAAAGTGGCTTTTGAAGAACGTGGTCAGCGGTATAGGAGATTATGGCAACTGTATTGGTGTTCCTACAGTTGGAGGAGAAGTCGAATTTGACCCTTCCTTTGAGGACTATTGCCTAGTAGACGTCGCTTCAATAGGCATTGCAAGAAAAGAGCACATTGTTCCAAGCAAGGTCGACAATGATGATTTGATTATTCTTGCTGGAGGCTCAACTGGGAGAGATGGAATTCATGGGGCGTCGTTTGCATCTGCTATCTTAGATGATGAAGACAATAGGTCAGCGGTACAAATTCCTGATCCCTTTTTGGAAAAGTTGTTGTTGGAGGCAACTATAGAAGCTGTAGAGCATGGCTGTATAAAGGCCATGAAGGATCTTGGAGGAGGCGGCCTGTCTTGCTGTTTGTCAGAAGCAGCTGACAATCTGAAGAAGCAGTTTGAGATTGAACTGGAAAATGTGCACACTAAACACCAAGATATGTCCCCAGCGGAAATAATGATGTCAGAATCACAGGAGCGAATGCTTTACATAACTGATAGGTCAAAACTCCAAAAATTAATATCAATATTCGATAAATACGAAATTAGATATAGCATAATTGGCAAGGTCAAAGATGGTTCTGAAGTTGTAATCAGATTTCGCGGCAAGATAGTAGCGTCGTTGCCCTCCAATATCTTTGCGCACGCACCTCTGTTAGATCGACCCATGAAACGACCAAGATATCTTGATAGAGTCAACAATAGTAACAACAAGAAGAAGAACGAGAAGAACGAGAAGAACAAGACATATTTTGATTTACCAAAAGACATTACAAATATTAATGAAGTTCTGCTTCAAATGCTATCCAATCCTACGATTGCAAACAAAAGGTGGGTGTACAGGCAGTATGACCACGAAGTGGGATTGCGTACAATAGTAAAACCCGGTTGTGGTGATGCCTCTGTCTTGAGGCTTGAAAATGGTAAATTTATCTCTGTCAAATTGGATGGTAACAGTAAGCATTGTTACTTGGATCCATACAAAGGAACACTAGGTTGCATATCAGAATCATGCAGAAACGTAATTTGCACAGGAGCAGAACCTATAGGTATAGTAGATCATCTTCAATTTGCAAGTCCTGAAGATCCGGAGGTGTTTTGGACCTTTGTTCAGTCGATAAATGCGATAAAAGATTATTGCAATTATATGAATATTCCCGTAGTAGGAGGAAAGGTCAGCTTTTATAACGAGACAAGCAACGGCCCAATAAAACCTTCGCCGGTCATAGGATCAATAGGTATTATCGAAAAGGAATCATGGATTACCGATTCTCATTTGAGGCATGGTGACTCAATTTTCATTATAGGATTCACTTGTGATGAAATGGGTGGTTCTGAGTATTACGAATACTTTCACAATATCACAGGAGGCGTAGTTCCCCATGTTAATCTAGCTTCTGACAAGATAAATGCTAAGGCAATGTTGCAGCTTATAAAAAACGACCTAGTTGGCTTCGTTCATGATTGTTCTAAGGGTGGACTTGGTATAGCACTTGCCGAGATGGCAATTGAAGGACAAATAGGAATTACAATAGATCTTAATTGTGTACCTAACTCCTGCTCTAGGCTAGACAATCTAGTTTTTTCTGAATCTCACTCACGTTTTATCTTCGGTACTAGTCAACCTGTAGAGGTGATAGGAATGCTATCAAAGTTCAAGGGGCTTCGCTTTGCTAAAATTGGGAATGCAGATAAGCACAACGAAAATGTCATATTTAGAAACACAGGAAGACGTTCTAGTGCAGAGGCTGATGCTGTTACTGTTGTTGTTGTTGACATACCACTAAAAAAACTAGCGAAAACCATAAACGCGATTGAAGAAATAATGAATAAATTGTAAAAAATTCAACAAAGTATATAGGTATATAGCTATAAAGCTAAGCAAAGATAAAATATTGATAAATAGTAGCAGAAGTGTTTTACTATATAGTCATCAATATTCAACACGACAACGTTTTTTATATCTGTGCAGCCAAGCAGTGATATGGCAACATTTTGCCACGAAATTTTTTACCATGTCTGTGTACGTTCTTTTTATGTTTCTGCCATTTTTTTGTGGCCATCGTCATCTTCCTACAACAAATGCAATTACTTCCCCCTTGTCAGAAGCCGATTATGACACATATAATAAACGAGGCGGTATGATAGCAGTTGGTACATGAAAATTGTGGTGTAGTTGGCATTTTTTCTCTGAGCGGCCAGAATGTTATACCATTTGTAATAGATTCACTTCGAGCTCTTCAACATAGAGGTCAAGAATCCTGGGGCTTTGCGATTCCATTAAAAGCTCCTTTTAAGAGACTTGGACTAGTTTCCTCGTGCGCCTCTGAATTTCAATCAATCATCAAAACATACAGCTCGCATGCTGCAATTGGACATGTTCGCTATTCTACATTTGGTAGAAGCACCTTGGTGAATGCTCAGCCATTGAAAGTAAAAGATCTATGCATTGCACATAATGGAACAATTGCGAACGTAGAAGAGTTATCGGCTATGGCTGGGGGTTGCACTTTCACCCCCCAAACTATGAGCGATACTCTTATTGCAGCACAGCGTCTTGTTATGCATCTAGCTGATGGACAAAATATGGCTAAAGCCTTGAATATCCTCAAAGGAGAAATGATAGGCTCATTTTGTTTTGCATTCCTTACTGATGATGGTTCAGTATATGCGGCAAGAGACGCAAAAGGCTTCCGGCCTCTTATATTGGGATACCATGAAGAGACCAGCACATATATTATTGCCTCAGAATCCTCCTCTTTATCTGCTGTAGGAGCCAACGTAATGCGAGATGTCTCCCCAGGGGAGCTGATAAGGATAAATTCAAAAGGAATTGAATTTCAACGATTCTCAGAAGAAAAACTGCATGCACATTGTGCTTTTGAATATACATACTTTGCTCATCCAAGCAGTGTTATCGAAAGTGTAAACGTATATGAAGCAAGAAAGAGGATAGGGACGTTTCTAGCAAGAAAATTTCCAGTAGCTGACGCCGACGTTGTAATACCAGTTCCTGATTCTGCTAGACCAGCTGCTCTAGCATATGCTCAAGAATTACATATTCCTTACGAGGAAGGCCTGCTTAAAGATAGGTACAGAAAAAAAGGTCCAATGCGTAGCTTCATAGAGCCTTATCACGAAGATAGGATAGAAATCAATAAGGGAATAATACCTATTCGAGATGTCATTGAAGGTAAGCATGTACTGGTAATTGATGACAGTATTGTTAGAGGAACGAGTTCGGCTTCGATAGTTAAAATTCTAAGGGCTGCCGGTGCCAGAAGAATTAGTATGATTATAACATTCCCTCCAATTCGCTATCCTTGCTATGCAGGTATTGATTTTCCTTCTCAGCAGGAGCTTCTTGCCTACCATCACATGGACGACGACGCCGACGTCAAGCGTAAAGGAGACATCGGATCATTGATATCAAAGGCGATCGGTGCGGATTACGTCGCATATAATGATACTTCAAATTTGTCGGAAGCTATCGGGATCCCGGAGCATGACCTATGCTTTAGTTGCTCAAATGGTAACTACTCTCCTCTAGGAATCAAACCAATTTTCAAATCTAGGGAGCAGGTAAAGGGTGAGGCCAGATAGTAATTGAATCTGTTTGAATTCCCACCACTTATCTGTATGAGGTAATTAACTCGCAAATCATGAAATTGGTCATTTTTATTTTATCTATTTGTAATCTCCATTGTAATCGAATTTAGGTACGAAAATATTGTTTTCTTTCTTTTAAGAAAGATTCACGCCTGTGGTCTAATAACTAGTCGTACTAATGTTGAATCCGACCAAGAGATTGCACTGTGCATTTGCTAACAACAGGATTGTATATCCGTAACTCTTCGCACAGATTACGAATAACTTTTTCAGCCTCTTTCTCGCTTTTCTCGTTTATTATTATCTTCAATGTCTTAGCCGATCTTACTGACTCAATATTTGAGTATCCTCCTTTAATTATAAGATCTCTCTGAATCGTTTCGCCTTCAGGATCGTTGATGTGTTGCTTGTTCTCTATTGTGACGCATACCATGAATTTTGACACAGCGACTGGCATGATTTAAGCGTTGAGATTATTATAAACCATAGGTCTAACTATGACACAAAATCTAGAAGTCCACCGAAGGTATTAATTACCTTTACTTATGGAATTGTGCTGATTTTGACTAGTGGTAGCAACAGCGGTCATGTAGCTCAGCCTGGTTAGAGCGAAGGTTTTGTAAACCTTAGGTCGTGGGTCCAAATCCCACCATGACCTTTTCACTAAAAGGAATCAGCGTCCTAGGTGAAGCCAGCTGCTAGATTATTCTGATAGATATTGGATTTTCTTTAAGAATTAAAATGAATAAATAAGTAAAAAAATAATTCGTAATTTGTCGCTTTATTTTTCTGCGTTCGCTGCATACTATATGACTATGATTTCAGATGGTTGGTACTAGCGGAGCTAACTTCAGTCACAAACACATTTTTTATGTGAGTCAAGCGATGACTTTGGTATGAAGTTACTACGTAAAGGAAAAGTAAAAGATATCTACGACTTGGAAGATGGAAGAATTTTGCTCCACTTTTCCGATCGTATTTCTGCTTTTGATGTTAAAATGAAGACACCGATACCAAGGAAGGGAGAAGTTCTTTGCAGATTTGCTGAATATTGGTTTAATACCTTAGGAACAGGTCATCATATGCTAAAACTAGAAGACAAAGATAAAATGATAGCAAAAAGCATAGATATAATACCGATAGAATGTGTAGTGAGAGGATATTTATATGGCAGTTTGTTAGAACGTTATAATAATAACCGATTAGGCAATTGTATACTGCCGGATAATTTTCAACCTATAATCGCTGCCAAGTTAACTGAGCCAGTTTTTGATCCAACTACAAAATCAGAGGAACATGACATTCCCATCAGCGAAAACGATGCCCTATCATCTGGGATTTTATCAAAACAAGAATTTGATTATCTGAAGAAGACGTCTATTGATTTATACAATAAAATGAGCACGGTAATAGAGAGGGCCGGATTTATCATTGCAGATGTTAAATTCGAATTCGGTAGGGATCAAGTTACAGGAGATATTTTGCTGGGAGATTCACTTGGACCTGATGAATACCGCCTTTGGCTCAGAAATGATTACATGCCAGGGAAAATCCAAGAAAGCTATGACAAGCAGCTACTGAGAGACTGGCTCATAAAGGCAGGATTTAAGGATAAAATTGACAAACTACAAAAAGAAGGGACCAAGCCTGATCCGCCAGATATACCTGCTGAGCTTGTATCTGAACTGAGTCGTAGATACATATTTGCATATGAGAGAATCACCGGTAAGAAGCTCTAAAGCTTAAGTTGGTCTATTATGGCAGTAGCAGCAGCCGCCGCCGCTCCAAAAATTGGGGATCGACTTGTCGGATCAAACAATGAATGGATGAATGGATGGAGTCGCCATCATAATCTTAGAACTTTACCGCGCGTCTTAATGACAATCAGCACATACACAAGACATCCATCTCGTGTCAGTGTCTTTATAGTTTACTCAGTTGTTATCCTAAAGATTCCTTTTGTTTCAGGGTTTTGCAGCGAGAAGATGAGTTCTCTAGGAATGTCATAAGAAGCTTTGTCGCATCGGATGGCCATAGTTCGCTCACATATGAAGTTTGTCTTTCGTATTACGATATCATGCTTGCTCAAAAGTAAAAGCCGCTTGTTACCAAATCCATTGATTTTGAATGATTTGTTTCCGACCAGGATATCTATTGTGACAGAGGAGCTATCGTCCTTTAGAAGACGCTGTAATTCCTCACTCATATCCTGGCAGGATTTATTTGCGCTCACACCTATTATACAATCTCCCCGTAAGGTTAGGTTTGAATCTTTCGTAATTTCTATTGTTCTAGCATGAAGAGATCGTACATTTTTATGGCCATGAAAAATCACCTCCTCTTGTACCATATGGGACCGATTATGAGGCTATGAAGGTAAATTTAAATTAAACATTGCAAAGTAGTAGAAAATGTATTGTTACCAGCAGCAGCAGGTTATGACCGAGCTATTACTGTTTTCTCCCCCGATGGTAGACTATATCAGGTTGAATATGCAATTGAAACGGTTAGACGAGGTACACTAGCCATAGGCGTAAAAAGCAAAACCGGCGTTATTCTAGCAGTCGAAGAAAAAGCTAGGAAATTGCAGATGACAAGTGTAACTCAGAAAATCTTTCAGGTTGATGATCACATTGGCGTTGCCGCCGCAGGATATATACCCGACGCGAGAACCCAAGTCGATCATGCAAGGTTCTTTGCCCAGAGTAATAGGCTGATTTATGATGAGCCAGTAGATGTAGAAGGTGTTGCAAAAAATATTGCTGATATGGCGCAACAATTCACGCAATATGCTGGTGTCAGGCCCTTCGGTGTGGCATTAATTCTAGCAGGTGTCGACAAAAGTGGATCTGCACTTTATTTGACTGACCCAAGCGGTACTTACATTGGATATGACGCCGTAGCTATAGGTGCAGGCAGCGACCAAGTGACGGAATTCTTAGAAAAGAGTTATAACAACGATATCTCTATGGAAGATGCGAGCGCACTGGCTATAGAATCAATTTACCTAGTTAGCGAGGATAAAACAGGAACAAGACACATAAAAATGGCAATTATAGACGATCAAACAAAGATGATGCGTAAAGTGGAAGAAAGCGATATAGACAGATATGCTTCTATGGCAAAACAGAGAGCAGGCAACAACAAATGATACTTTTGCTATTATTGTAGTCCTTCTCTATTATGCCTTTTACTATAGTCATTTAAATAGCATTCCTGCAAAACCGCCTTATGGTTGCTAAAATTGGCTTGAAGGCACCAAACCTTACTGTTTCAGATTGGTTTGGCGGAAAACCAACAAATATTGAGCAGGAAAAAGGCAACATTGTGTTTGTCGAGGTTTTTCAAGTAAATTGTCCGGGCTGCTTCATGTATGGAATCCCAGATGCTATTCGTATTCATCAAAAATATGAGAAGAGTAGAGTTAAAGTCATAGGACTAGCCACCGCATTTGAAGATTATGACAAAAACACAGTAGACAATTTGAAGCTTTTACTTGATAGACAAGAGGTGATTGGAGATACGCTCAATGCGCTAAGACAATCTGGTCAACTACTTGTTGATGGAAATAGGCTTCCTTACCGAATTCCATTTCCTGTTGCAGTGGATTCTATAAAGAAAGAAACTAACCAAGCGGCTAAAAGTAGAGCTATAAGCTTCATTGAATCGGCTACACCAGACTTTTCTTCATACGATGAAAAATACAAATTGATGCTCATTGATCGTGTACAGAAATATTTCGAATCAAGACAATATTATGCAGAAACTTTTGAGGAATATGGCCTTCAAGGTACTCCTTCTACTATACTGATAGATAAGCAAGGCCGATTAAGGCATGTTACATTTGCTCAGTTCGGAACTCATGAAATGGTCGTTGAAGAGTTACTCAAAGAAGAAGAAGAAGAAGTAGAAAAACAAAAAGAATGATGAATGGCAACTGCTACAAATCCTCCTCCTCCTTCTGAGAATGCCCCTTATAGTCCCACTGCTGCTATTAACTTGTGTGTTGCTATTCCCGACTCATCAATTTCAGATCAACAAGCAAAACGAGACAAGAGTATAAAGATCGCGCAGTTTGCTAGAGCATTTTCGATATTTAGAGTAAAGAGAATATACATATATCATGATAGAACGTCGAACATAAACAAGCAAGACCCCTATATTTTAAGGACTATTCTAGGCTATTTAGACACACCACAGTACCTAAGGAGGCGATTGTATCCATTAACTCCAGAGTTGCAATATGCGGGTATTCTTCATCCAATCAAGGCTCCTCACCACAAGAAATTTGAAAATGCCAAATCCATCAAAACCGGCGATACACGCGTAGGTGTTGTAGTGAAATTAAAGGGTGCCATATATGTAGACGTAGGCCTGGGTATGATGATACCCTGCGAGAATATATCAACTGCAGAAGAGGGTAAAAAAGTTAATGTCAAGTTCATCTCGGCTTATCCAAACCTTAAGGTTACAAAAGCTTCTGCGGAGGATATGAATAGCGTCTATTGGGGATATGAAATTACACAAGTTTCAAGCTTACATGGATTGCTCAAAGAAGCCAAAAATAAAAAGGATACTGAAATTATGATCACCTCAAGGAATGGATCTACCTTTAAGAGCAAGGAAGGTGAGCTTCTGAGAAGTCTCAAATTAGCAAGAAATTTGCTGATCGTTTTCGGTGCTCCCAAAAGAGGTGTAGAGCAGATACTACTTGGCGAAGGTCAAAGTACAGATCTTTATAATTTTACGGTAAATGTGTTTCCATTTCAAGGAACAGAAACGGTGCGATTAGAGGAAGCAATATTCGGTACGTTAGCAATTCTCAACAATCTTTTATCAGATACTGCCATGAGATGGTCATGATATCGGATAGAAAAAGTGGAAGCTTATTAATTATATGAAAAATGCTACAGTCACAGATATTATATACCCAGAAGGTTAACTGCTGTTGTCCTCGTCCTCATCCTAACTACTTGGTTGTCAAATGAGTAAATTTTAGGAAAGATAGATAAGACGAGGGGGGGTGCAAGCGAAATGAAAGACATGCAAAGGAAAGCAAAAGCACAAGAGCGGAATAACAAGAATATAATTATTATAATAATAATAACAATAATAACAACTATGATGCAGAATATGTCGGTAGAATAAGATTTTGAGCATGAATCAATGACTGTTTAATAATAAACGGTTGATTATAAATTTATTAAAGGGCAAACCAAATCGTGGTCTATCCATGGGTCATCGTAAGTATAGTGCCCCAAGAAGAGGTAGCATAGCCTTTAGACCAAGGGCAAGGGCAAAGAGTTTGGAGCCCAGAGTAAGAACCTGGCCTATGATGAACACTGAAAAGGTAAATTTGCTTGGTTTCGCTGGCTTTAAAGCTGGTGAAATAGATGTCTTAACAATAGATGATAGGGAAAAGACGCCGAATTTTGGAAAACAGCTATTGAATCCGTCTACGGTTATAGTTTGCCCACCGATAAGAATCATTGGAATTCGCGGTTATAGTGAAGACCACTATGGCAAACACGCGATATTTGACGTTTATGGCAAGGATATGATAAAAGAATTGGATCGAAAATTCCAAGTCCAGGTCACCAATGAGGAAGAATTCTCTAAAGCTGAACAATCTTTGGATAGTGTTAGTTCTATAATGGCAATTGTTGCAGTCTTACCACATGAGGCTAATATTCCTCAGAAGAAACCCTTTGTTTTCGAAGTAGCCGTTTCTGGCAGGAATGTTAGAGCGCAGTACGAATATCTAAAGGATCTCTTGGGTAAGCAGGTTAAAGTATCAGATATTTTTCAATTAGGACAGTATGTAGATGTTTTTGGCATTACTAGAGGCAAAGGTGTAGAAGGACCAATAACTAGATTCGGTGTTAAGAGGAAGCAACACAAATCAAGGAAGAGCGTACGTGCCGTAGGTACACTCGGTCCTATCTCGCCAGCAGTTGTGATGTACACTGTCGCCAGACAAGGCCAAAGGGGTTTCCATCAGAGGACTGAATATAATAAAAGAATATTGATGATTTCAAATACTGGAAATAATAATGATAATGAAGCAAATATAATTAACCCTTCTGGCGGCTTTAAGCATTTTGGACTTGTGAAGGGCGAATATTTGGTTCTGAGAGGTTCTGTACCAGGTGTTCCAAAAAGGTTACTAAAGCTAAGACATCCAATTAGGTCGCATCAGAAGAAAATAATTGAACCCAAAGTTTTAGAGGTAGTTGTTAAATGACTACGCAGGCGAAGGTCCTCCAAATAGATGGCAAAGAATCTCACACAATAGAATTACCCTCGGTTTTTGAGACGCCCTTCAGATATGATGTTATTCACAAAGTTTATGTCAATTTATTATCTCACTCCTTCCAAAGGCAGGGAAGATATCCAATGGCTGGCGAAGTGGTAAGTGCAGAGTCTCGCAACACAGGGCTTGGCATCGCAAGAATTGCCAGAGCAAGAGGAGAAGGCTTCTCCCGTGCTGGACAGGCAGCAGGAGTCGCAAGTATAAGACATGGCAGGGTTCCGCATCCTCCAGAGTCATGGAAAAATATTTACAAAAAAGTTAACTATAAAGAGAAGCAATTGGCGCTTTGTTCTGCTATAGCGGCAACTACAAGAAAAGATCTGATCGAAAGACGTGGTCACAAATTATCGAATATCTCAAGTTTTCCAATTATTATTTCCGATGATATTGAATCTATATCCAAGACTAAAGATCTGCTAAATCTACTTCGAGCGCTAGGCCTACAACAAGAATTGGATAGGGTTGATTTTTCGCGAAAAGCGCGTTCAGGAACCGCGAGGCGTAGGGGTAGGAAGGGGCGTTCAGCTGTAAGTGCGATTATAGTTATTGGCAGCAGCGGAGATGAAGACGAGAACAAAAATATTCACAAGCTATCCGGATCCGTTGGTGGCATAGATATCAAGCAAGTAAAAGATTTGAGCGTACTGGATTTAGCTCCTGGATCAAAGCCAATGAGATTGGCAATTTTTTCAGAAAGCGCAATTAAAGAATTAAATAATATAAAAAAGCCAATTATGCAAAAAGTTTTGGAGATGATGATCCAATCTAAATGAGTAAAAAAAGAAATGTCAGGAAAAACAATAACAGTAACAAAACCAACAATAACAATACGTTGAATCCTGATCAAGCCGCAGAGCTAATCATGCAACCTTACATAACGGAAAAAACATTTAACATGATTGAAAAAGAAAATAAATTGACTTTTATAGTATCAGATAAAGCAACCAAAAGGAATATTGCGGACTCATTAGGGAGCTTATATGCGTCTGAAGTAAGCGAAGTTAATACAGCAAAGACTGTTCGTGGTAAGAAAGCGGTTGTTAAATTTGCAACTCCTGAAGGTGCTAGAGACCTTGCAACAAAACTTGGCCTTGTGTAAGCATAGGAGAGAGGTTAAGCACCTAACTAGATAGTAAGCATCGAAGCAAACAAGTCCACGTTAGATTTAAAAGTAGTTGTTATTTGAAGGTACTGGTACAATTGGTTCGTGAATTCAAATTTAAAGGTTATACACCTGAACAGTTACAAACGTTATCGATAGAATCGCTATTACCGCTTTTAAACGCCAGACAACGAAGATCTCTGGACAAAAGAGTGGGTTCTTACATGGACGATCAAAAAAGGAAGCTGCGAGAGCAGATAAAACTTGCTAGGGAAGGAAAGCTTAATGGACCCTTGAAAACTCATATCAGAGATATGATAATTTTACCTGACATGATAGGACTCACTATCAATGTTCATAATGGTAAGGATTTTTCCGCAGTTAATATCAAAAAAGAAATGGTCGGGCATTATTTGGGAGAGTATGCTATTACAAACAAGCGAGTTCAGCATGGAGCCCCTGGTGTCGGTTCATCGAGGTCCAGCCTATACGTGCCACTAAAATAAGTGATTCTCTATGCCAAACTATTCTTATGCATTTCAGAAATTCGATAAAACAAAACATGTTAGGGCCGCGCTTAGAGAAAAGGACATTTCTCATAAACATGCTCGAGAAATCGCGCTTGCAATAAAAGGAATGTCTATCGAAAAAGCAAGGGGGTTTTTGGAAAATGTTATTGCCAAGCAGATTGCAGTGCCATACAGAAGACATAATAATGAAGTTGCACACAGATCAAATATTCAAGATGGTTTTTTTTCAGGAAGGTTTCCAAAAAAGGCAGCAGGGGAATTTTTAAGGCTGCTTGATAATTTAGAGTCAAATGGCGAGTATAAAGGAATGGACCTCGACAGACTGAAGATTATAAGTGCAGTGGTTCACAAAGGAACAAAATTAGAACGCTTTACTCCTCGTGCTATGGGAAGGTCAAGCCCTAAGATTGATACTCTGGTTCACGTGGAGCTTGTTGCACAGGAGGTAGCATCTGAATAATGAGTGCAGTAAAAAATGTTATGAAAAATAACTATCGTAATATGGAGCTTGACGAGTATTTATCATCAACATTAAAAGATGCTGGATATGGCGGTGTAGATGTACAGAAAACTCCAATTGGAACTAGGATAACTCTTAACGTTACACGACCTGGGCTTGTCATTGGAAGAAAAGGTGTAGGAATTAAGGACATCACTTCCAAGTTAGAGACAAAGTTTGGCTTGGCTAATCCTCAGATATCGGTTATGGAGGTTCAAGTTCCGGAGCTGAATCCAAAAATAATGTGCAACAGAATCGCCCAATTAATCGAAAGAGGCACAGCATTTAGAAGGGCATGTCTTTGGACAATAAATACAATCAGTAATGCAGGCGCTTTGGGAGCAGAGGTAACAGTTTCAGGGAAGCTTAGAAGCGAACGCGCTCACTTTGAAAAGCACTCAGTTGGTGTTCTTCCCAAGAGCGGAGATATGGCAGACAAGGTTGTAAAAGTGGGAGTGACTCATGTTCTCTCAAAAATGGGCCTCATGGGCATACAATTACGAATCGCACTAAAAGACCAAGCCCCACAAGAATTTGAATATTCGGATGTGACATCCGCTGCGGAGCAGCTGGCGGCTGAAAAACAACCAGAACCTCAACAGCAACAGCAGCAGCCAGAACTACAACAGCAGCAGCCAGAAGTTGAGAATAGTAATAGAATCTCTCAATCCCCACCGGAAAAACAAGTAAGACAGGAACCGAAAGAAGAAAAAGCTGTTCCAGTTGGAGGAAATGCAAATGGTCAGGGCTAAACTAAGAACCCTAAGGGAGATGAACGAAACCGACCTTTCAGGGAAATTATCAGATCTAAAGGCTGAACTCTCGAAGCTAAGATCTGAGAGTGCTAAAGGAACTTTGAAGAAACAAACAGGGAACATCAAATATATACGAAGAGATATAGCTAGGATATTGACTATTTTGAATGAAAAAGAGGCATAGAAAAATAAATGATTACAAAAAAAAATATTTTATCACACGAGCTTGTCGGTCTTTATGCGACCATAGAAGAATGTTCGAATAGTTATCTTAATAATTTGTCAGGCAGGATAATTCTTGAAACAAAAAACATGATCAGCATAGAAACAAATCATGGTATGAAGCAGATATCTAAGTCAACAGCCAAAAAAATTAGACTTGATTTGGGTTCGGGTTGCAGCTGCTGCATAGCAGGTTCATCATTGATTGGGAGACCAGAGGATCGGCTCTCAAAGCTTCGTTGAGCAGGAAAATCAGTGGATTGAAAAAGTCATGGTTAAAAATATAGGCGTTTCTGTGGCTCCCCCAAAGAAGTCGTGCGAGGGTGAATTTTGTCCATTTCATGGAGCTCTCTCAATAAGAGGAAAACTGCTGAGAGGCACTGTTGTTAGCAACAAGGCGAAAAACATGGCAGTAGTTGCTAGAGAATTTCCTCGTTCTGTAGGGAAATATAAAAGGTATGAGAGAAGTAGATCCAAGATGCATGCTTACGTACCAGATTGTATAGATATTGAAGAAAGCTCCGACGTAACAATTGCTGAATGCAGACCTTTATCGAAGACGGTATCTTTTGTTGTCATAGAGGTGAATAACAGGAATGGCGGCAAAGACTAGGGCAGTATCAGCAAAAGGGGTCGAAGAGTTTAGACCATATATAACTAGGGCTCTTCCCATTACTGCTGAATTAGTATGTGCAGATAACACTGGCGCAAAAGTTTTGCGCATCGCTCAGGTCACGAGGTACAAAGGCAGACACTCAAGGTTGCCCTCTGCTGCAGTTGGAGATTTTGTCACCGTAACCGTTAAGAAGGGCCCAGCGGAACTTCGTAGGCAAATATTTGGGGCAGTAATAGTACGGCAAAAGTATCCAATCAATAGAGTGAACGGAGTGAGGGTGAGGTTTGAAGATAATGCAGCAGTACTTGTAACTCCAGAAGGGGAAATCAAAGGAACCGATATAAAGGGGCCCGTAGCTGCAGAAGCAGCAGAAAAATGGCCAAGAATAGCAAATTTGGCTCCTCTTATTATTTAGGAGAGTTATGATATAAAAAATGTCAGCTTTAAAAACACGGCTTGCAACTATTACCACCGCTCCCAAACATATTCGAGATACAAGCATATGCTCTACTCTAACGGATGATTTGCGTGAGCAATACGGCAGACGCAGTGCTCGAGTTATAAAGGGCGACACAGTCAGGGTAATGCGTGGTGAATACACAGGAATTGAAGGCAAAGTACAAAAGGTTGATACCAGACGCGGGACATTATCAATCGAAGGGGTGCAAAGAGAGAAAATCAAAGGCGGCAATGTTAAGGTCCAAATCCATGCCTCAAATGTGAGACTATCTGGTTTAAACCTTGACGATAAATATAGGCAGAACAATATACTTGGTCAAAACCACGAGCAAGACACAAAAAAAGACGAAGTTAAGGATAACAAGGACAATGACAACAAGAAGAGTAATACTCCAAATAAAAAAGCGATGAGCAAAAGCAGGTCAAAAAATAAGAAAATAAGGAAAAATACAGTAAAGGATAGGGACCTGGAGAAGGAGGGGAAGAACAAAAAGAAGAGCAACAGCAAGAACAAGGAGGATGGGGGCTAGAGATAATGGCAAAAATGGGCGGTAGTACAAAGCTTAAGAGACAAATGGCCCCTAAATTTTGGAATATCAAAAGAAAGGAAGGCCGTTTTGCACTTCAAGTCAAACCTGGGCCTTATTCAAAAATCAAAGCGTATCCATTAGGTATTGTTCTTAGAGATATACTTAAGCTGGCTCACACAATGAGTGAGGCTACAAAAATCGTGAATACCGGAAAGATAAAAGTGGATGGTGTTGTGAGAAGAAGTATTAACTTTGGTGTGGGGGCTATGGACATAGTTGAGCTGGTTCCTACAAGACAAGCATATAGATTTGTGCCTCGGGAATCGCGTTTGCTTGTACCTATTTCTATTACAGACGAAAATGAAAAACTCGTCAAGCTTATCAAGGCTACGAGCAAGGTCATGACAAAAGGTGGCAGACTTCAGTATGGGTTCCACGATGGTAAGACTATACTAACTGATCAAAAGATGAATGTGGGGGATACATGCGTCGTCCAGCTTCCAGAGGCAAAAATCAGCCAACACATAAAGTTCGAAAGAGGCTGCATGGTGCTTGTTATGAGTGGGGAGAATGCAGGTAATATAGGTAAAATAGAAGACATAAGAGACGGGATCTTTTCTTTGCCCAAGCGTGCTTTGGTATCCTTTGCAGAGCGATCAGTAGAACTACCAGTCGAGGCTATTATGGCAGTCGGATCAGAAATGCCGGTTGTAAAAGTGAACTAAAAAATGAGTCAAGAACAAATGCAGTTATCTCATCGTATGAGAAAAATAAGTGTAGGAAAAATTGTGATAAATATTGGAGTCGGAAAAGCTGGTGAGCCGCTAGAGAAAGCACGGCATGCATTGCAGGAATTAACCAACAGACAGCCAAGTGTACGTGGAGCAAAGAAAAGCGTCAGAGATTTTAACATTCACAAGGGTGAGCCAATAGCTACAATGGTAACTCTCAGAAGAGAACCGGCTAATGAATTCTTAAGACGGGTTATTGCAGCAAATAGAAATACCTTAAAGTCCTCGTCATTTGATAGTTACGGGAACCTGTCAATTGGGATCCGGGAGCATATAGATATTCCCGGAACAAAATACAATCCCGAGGTTGGCATTTTCGGGATGGATGTTTGTATTTCGCTCACCAGACCAGGATATCGCGTTGCAAAAAAAAGAGATAAACACCCAATAGGCAAAGATCATAGAATAAGCAAGGAAGACGCAATTAGATTCTTTAAAGAAGAGTATGGAGCGGAAGTGCTGTAATAATAATGCCAAAACCAAGAGAGTACACGGAAACAGGAAGAAAGCAGCTTCGTCACGGAAAGGGAAATAGATGGTGCAAAAGATGTGGCTCCTACGTTGGTCTTATCCAAAAATATGATCTTATGCTATGCAGGCAATGCTTCAGAGAAGTGGCAGCAAGCCTAGGTTTCTTAAAATACGAGTAACGAAGATGGAGTAATAGTAATAAAGATGCCTGCTTTAAACGTGCTATCAAATCTGTTCACAACTTTATACAATAACGAATCTCGTAGAAAGAAGGAGTGTATTGTAAGCCCTGCATCCAGATTTGCAAGCGAAATATTACGCATAATGCAAAAGCACAGGTACATTGGTGAATTCGAGCAAATTGATGATGGTAGATCAGGTAAATTTAGGATTCAATTGCTGGCAAAAATTAACAAGTGCGGGATAGTTACACCTAGATTTAGCGCAAGGAGAAATGAGTATCTGAACTGGGAAAGACAATTTTTACCTGCATATACTATGGGAATACTACTCGTTTCTACAAGTCAAGGAGTGATGTCTCATCATGAAGCACAAGACAAAGGTCTGGGAGGAGTTTTAGTTGGCTACGTCTATTAGAGAAGAAATTTTCGCAGATATAGACATACCAGATATGGTAACAGTAAGAATGGAAGGAAATCTCATCGTTGTGGGCGGCAAACTAGGGACTTTACAGAAGGATCTTACAAAACTGCCAATATCAGTTGATATAAAAGACAAAAAACTGGTGATAAAACCTCCAGGTACAAGGAAAAGGGATTTGGCTATTACGAATACTGCAAAAAGTATCATTCTGAATATGATTAAAGGTGTCGAGCAAGGATTCACATACAAACTTAAGGTAGTTTACGCACATTTTCCGATTTCGGTGAAAACAAAGGGAAAGGAAATACATGTAGAGAATTACTTTGGCGAGAGAGCACCAAGGGTTTCTCGTGTTGTCGGAGACACAACAAAGGTCAATATTGTCGGAGAAGACGTAATAGTTCAAGGACCAAGCTTAGAGGACGTATCTCAGACAGCTGCAAACATAGAATTTTCAACTAAACTTAAAGGGAAAGACCAAAGAGTGTTTCTAGATGGTCTGTATATCTATTCAAGAGAAGAAGGTATGAGTTGAAAAACTGGACTTGATATAGTTCTATCTGTTCTTCTTCTTCTTCTTTGATGGCTACTCTTGACGAGCAAAATATTGTGTGTATACTTTGCATTGTTCCAATAAGTAACGATCACTTAATGCGTTAACCAATCAACAAGGAATCAGACAAAAAATAACAATACAAGTAACGAATCCCAATTAACTTTTAAAATATTTATATTTATATGTAGTTACATCTGTTGTATTTCTAAACTCAAGACTTGAAAGATAAAAAAACTTTTGATAACGATAGAGACATGTTACAACAGCAAATTCTAAACATTTAATTTGTGCTTGATTTTGTTCTATATTGCGCCGCTGTAGCTCAGCATGGTAGAGCAAATTCATGGCGTACCCATGGTATGCTTCGGAGCTTAACTGGCTGTTAACCAGTGGGTCATCAGTTCGAGTCTGATCAGCGGCGCTGATCTCTTATACAGCATCTATATATACACATGAATAAGAAAACTGTCTGTTGCTTATATCCAGGTGGCCAGTAACGATGATAATAATACAGAAAATAAGTATCACTACACAACTATGATGTCTAGTGCAATTGCGTCTGCAAGAAGATCCAAGTGACGATTGGCTATTATAAACCCATTTTTGATTTCAGAAGGAGATATCCATCTGTTGGAAGAAGAGAACAATCTTTCTTTTCTCATACGCTTTTCTAGCTCGTCAACATCTAGCTCCATTTCTTCAATTTCCTCAGTATCATTGTGCTTTATTGTGAGCAAAACCCGTTTGACTAAAACCCTCTGGCCAAACCTCTGAGAGAAGTCTCTAGCATTTTCATCTATGTCAACGAGCTTCATCTTTATTTGAATCCTATTTAGGGCATCTCTACTTGTTAAAAGCCTATCATCGACGAACCTATCATAGCTCATGTTTACTTTTACAGATCTGACTATAGCTTCTCAGTATATATATTAATTAAGCTACTAACCGGGCATATGGTACAGAACTTTCGCCTTTTATTTAATTTATGTTAGATTCATTTATCATCTATTTGTTCTTGCTGGCTCATGGCTCAAAGTTATAAAAAATCCTACCTGCCGAGTTGATTCCGCACTCAGTCATGCTTACTTGCATTCCGTTTCGTAGCTCTTTAGATCTAGGAAATAAACGTCCCATAAGTCTAATACCACAGACTTCGACCACTCCAAAAATAACTTCGGTGTTTTCCAGATAAGACTTGGTAAATTCAATTAATATTCCTTTTTTTATAACTCTCTTTAGATCTGCTTTAGAAAAACACGACGAACAATATTGGCAGGGCGGCCATAATTTCTTTTTACATAAATTACATACTGGAATTCTAAAGTCTCCTCTTCGTATGGAAGCAAAAAACTCGTCCAATAGCCGTCAGTTGCTCAGAATAATGACGGTAGCAGAAGTTCCTGCTGCCGCAAGGTTATGAACAAGTCCTGTTCTACATCCTTTCACCTGTCTTTGACCGGCCTTCTCTGACAGCTGAGCTGACATTTCAGCTATCTGTGCTAATCCGGTCGTGGCAATGGGATGACCACAGCCAAGAATTCCACCTCGTGGGTTGACCACTACCATTTCATTTCGATCGACAAATTTACCCCCCATTCCTTTTTGTACAAATCCTAGATCTTCTAGAGCAACTATCTGCAGGATCGTAAAAGCATCATGCAATTCTACTAGGTCGATGTGGTCAGGAGAAGTGTTTGACATTGTATATGCTTCTCGTGCTGCAATTTTTGAAGCTTTGATGGTCGTAAGATCAGAGGATGCTTGATTGAAGCTAGCTCCACTAATTTGCTGTCCTATGCCCTTTATCCATATGGGATTGTCCACCGCTACTTCCTTCGCCTTGTCTTCTGACAATAAAAGTATTGCAGAAGAACCATCACATACACACGAGCAGTCCAATAATTTAATGGGATCCGCTATTCTTCTTGATTGCATGACATCATTTAGTGTTATTGCTTCTTCTTCTTTGCTAAACAGAGCATTTGGATTTCTCAGAGCATTTGTACGATTTTTAACTGAGACAGTTGCCATTTGTTCTTCTGTGGTCCCGTATTTTCGCATGTGAGCCTTAGCAAATATGGCTGCCCAAAATACGGGGAAAGTGAATAATCCGCGCGATACGTCCCAGCTAAGAACGCTGCCAGGACTTTTGGCCTTCTCTGCACCTACTATCAACGCTGAATCGCAAAGCCCAGACGAGATATATGCATAAGCTGAGACAATAGAATTCGTTCCAGAGTTACATAGACTCTCAATTCTATGAGAAATTCTCGGCCTGATGCCAAGCATTTCACAAATGATATTCGAGCCATATTGTTCTGGCGAACAGCTAGAAAATAGGACTGCATCTATTTCACTTTTCAAAATTTTATTTTCTCTAAGAATGTCAATACATGGCTGACATGCTAACTCAAATACTGATAGATTTGAGTCCTTCGTAAATTTACTAGTTGCATACGAGCAAATTGCTACGTTTCGCACTCAGAATGTTGTAAGCATTTCCCTAATTGAACTTTCTGCATTGCCAACAGGGTTAATTTGAATTATTGGAAGGGTTATGCCAGTAGACATGAACTTGGCCAGTGATTCATTACATTCGTCTGCTGTCCCGCAGATAGTAAGTGAATTCAACATCGTTTCTGGAACAAAACTTGACGCCGTCTCCAATCCGTTGCGCCAATACTCAAGACCAATTTGTTCTGTCTCATCTCGGAAGCCATTTTCAGCTAAGAAATTCCGATAGTATTTTCCCACAGCTATATAAAATGCCAGAGTTCTTGCTGCTCTAGCGCGTGCTTTTTCTGGTTGCCTATTTGATACTGCGCAGATAAAGACGCATGCTATCTCAAAATTCTTATTATCCCTGACAGCAGATTTTATGCGTACAACGGTGTTTCTTAATTCTTCTAGTGGACGGAGATACAATAACGCTCCATCGGCAAAATTAGAAGCTAGTGATAGCATATTGCTATTGACACATCCAAGAAATATTGGTATACTCTCTCTTTGAGGCTTGTACAAGAGCTTGAAGTCATTTACTCTAACATATGTACCATTATAGGTTACTTTGTCTCCTTTGAGCATCGCTCTAATGCATTCAATATATTCGCGCATTCTTCCAATCGGTTTTCCAAATTTTATCCCATGCAAATTTTCTACAATAGCAGGGGTACTCGCACCAAGTCCTATGATTGTTCTATTCCCAGATAACATATCCAGTGTAGTTGCAGCCATAGCAATTGTCGCAGGAGTTCTTGAATAGATATTAGTAATTGCTGTTCCCAGTTTTACATTACGAGTTACTTGCGATACCGCACCTAAAGAAGCGAAAGCTTCTCGGCCCCAGGATTCTGGTATCCATAATGAATCGATAGCTTTATTTTTATCTGCTATCTTTGCAAAGGAAAGTATTTCGTGCATCGAAAGCAAGCTACCAGGGTTGTAGGCTATCCTGTCGAACGTCATCACTCGATCATTTCATATGGTTTTATCTCTTTTGCAGCCTCCTCGATATCCTTTTGAGAGTCTATCGATCTCCAGAATGAGTTTTCATATTTTATAGCTTTTAACTTCCTCTCCTTGGCCATTGAAGGTAACGCTGTAACTTCTATATTGCCATTATCAGGCAAATAATTGAATACAGCTTTTGTAAAATAATATATACCAGCATTCACCCACCGATCCTTTATTTGGGGCTTTTCAACGAATCCTAGTACATTTGAGTTCTCGTCTAGATCTACTACGCCATATGGGCTCCTCAACGGGACTAAAGCAAGAGTTGCAGAATCTTCGCTGATTAATTTGTCAGGATGCAGATCTGTCAAAATATCGCCATTTATCATAAAAAATCCTTTTTCTCCTACACCTCCAAGAAGGCTTTCGGCATTCTTCAAAGCGCCACCGGTACCAAGTGGTTCTTCTTCTACTGCATACCCAACCTTAACGCCAAATTTAGTGCCACTTCCAATATAATCTATGATCTGCTCCTTTAGATAACCAACACATATGACTACCTCTTTAATAAGATGTTTTTTGAACCATTTTATTTGCCACTCGATTATAGGAACGTCCAGAACTTCAATCATGGGTTTAGGTCTTTCATCAGTTAACGGTCTCAGCCTCTTTCCTAAACCGCCAGCCAATATAACAGCCTTCATGAGTTTCAAGTTATTTTTATTTATATAAATATTATATTATATCATCTAGATAGCCGACCTGTAAGCTGTATACTACAAGTAAAGACAGTTGTTATTGAGTATTATTAAAATGCTAATTAACTCGTGGCCTGGAAATGACAATATTCATTGATTTCTCCGCTGTTCATTATATACATATATATAAATAAAAACATAACTTTCATTATGTTATAAATGGAGAATACTTAGCACCGCTAAGAAACTCGCCCTCCTAGTTAATTTACCAGAATTTTGTTAACATCCAAGTCATTTCCCAAAATACGGCATAGATTTTTCTCGGTATTCTTTCTTATATATGGTATTACAGATAGAATTCTTACCTTGCTTAACTCACGAATTGTCTCAACTGTTTGTTTCTTTAACAATGATACCTTTGCTGGCATGCCATTAATAATAATCCCTAATAAATTCAAACCAAAGTCATTACAGATCTTTACAGTAAGTAGCGTGTGGTTGATTGTTCCTAACTCAGATCCTGCAACTATGATGGTTGGAAGACCAAGCGATTTTGCGAAATGTAAAACGCATTTTTCTTTTGTAAGTGGGACCATAATACCACCTATTCCCTCGACTATCATGAAATTATGCTTGGCGGCCAGCTTTTGACATATTCGTAGAGCGTCTTCTAGGCTTGGTTCTTTTTCTGACATAATTTTTGCAGCCGTAAATGGAGCGGTCGGAACAGAGTAAAAAAAAGGATTTATTTCTTTATCAGGATCGTTTACTTGGGCGGCTCTTGCAAGCAGCGCAGAGTCTTTAGATTTGTATTTTGTTGAGAAGACTCTTGTACCCGTCGCAAAGGGCTTCATCACTCCCACATTCCACCCACTCAATCTTAGCAATGATGCTAAGGATGCAGCCACAGTTGTTTTACCGATCTCCGTGTCAGTCCCTGTTACGAATACCCCTTTCATCAGATGACTTTGTTGCTGTAGCTTTTGTTATAAATGATAAATGTTACACTTATCTGAATTACAAGTTTTTGCTTTGTAAAAGACTACTCACTGCAATAAAAAATAAACAATAATTCAAATTGATTGATTGGTTGATTGAATGATAGCTAGAAAACCATACGTGTAAAATAATTATTAATACATAAGACTGCTAAGCTTTTAACTAAGTGATTCGATTGATTATATCAAAATCAAGCAAGAATAGCAACAAGATCAGCTATCCCGTATGGCATCCATATACCCAAATGAGAGATTGGAACAAACAGACCAAAATAGTGATTACTAGAGGAGACGGATTTTATCTTATTGATCAAAACGGCAAGAGGTATCTTGATGGGATCGCAAGCATGTGGTGCAATGTATGGGGACATGGAAAAAATGAAATTGTCAAAACGATGGTCAAACAACTTCATACTATTCAGCATTCTACTCTTTTTGGCTTAAGCAGCAGCGCCTCTATAGAACTAGCTGAAAGCCTGCTGAAAATTGCCAAAGGAATGCATCATGTATTTTACTCAGATAATGGCTCAACAGCAATTGAAGTAGCGATGAAAATGGCATTGCAGTATTGGAGAAACAAAGGAAATTATAATAAGGTTCGTTTTATTTCAATGGAGGATGGCTACCATGGAGACACCATCGGCGCAATGTCGATTGGTTACATCTCCAAGTATTTTAGCGCATACAGACCAATCATAAATCCTGCTATTAGAATACCCGCTCCGCCATCAGTATCTTTGCACGAGGACAATCAGAATGGCAGAAGCAACAGAAGTGTCGAACAATATTATATTGACCAAGTCGAAGACACGTTATCAAAACACAGTAATAATTGCTGTGCACTGGTAATGGAAAGCGGCGCTCAGGTCGCCGGGGGAGTAAGAATATATCCAAAGCGATACCAAATGAAGGTCTCGCATTTATGCAAAAAATATGGAGTGCTTTTGATTCTTGATGAAATAGCAACGGGTTTTGGGAGGTTGGGTAATATGGTAGAATACCTATCTCAAAGCTCGATTCCAGATATAGTTTGTTTCGGTAAATCGTTGACCGCGGGTTATTCGCCTCTTGCGGTAACACTTACTACAAATGAAATTTTTAGTAAATTCCTCGGGAGCTATTCTGATAACAAGCAGCTATATCATGGGCATACGTATACGGGACATACGCTTGGGTGTTCTGCGGCCTTGGCAAACATCCATTTATATCAAAAAAATAATCTCATAAAGAAAATTAGATTAAATGGCATGTATCTTCAGAAGAAGCTTAAAGAAATCGAAAACTCCTGCTCGATCGCAAAAAGAAGTCGATGTAAGGGCCTTCTTGGTGCAATAGATTTGGTTCATAGTGATAGACAGAATGCAGAACCAATTGAGATCTTAAAGAATAAGTGTAGAATCAACTCTTTTATCCTGAGGGAGTCTTTAAAATTAGGTGTTTTTCTTAGAAGTTTGGGAAATACCATGTTAGTCATACCTCCACTCGCGATTAACAAAACCAACTTTGGCTTCCTTTTAGATGTTATACATGAATTGATACGTAAAGTCGAAAGGCTGTCATGAAAACGGAAGATTAACTAATTGAGCCAGTGTGAGTGTCTCTGTCTTTATTGTGTTGCAGACTTTACTAATGAGTACCTCATGACAAGAAAACGCAGAGGAAGTGATTATGAGGGGTTAGCAAAAATTGAGATTTACTTAGTTATAATTTTGAATTCGCTGATAAAATCGTAAAAACTCTTTGGATTATTTACTACATGTAACAAGAATAACAAGTCGTAGCTTATTTCAAAACTCGAGTTTAGAGATATATTGGTCAAATTAAGCGAGCATCTGTGAAATATGAACAGAACCATTTTTGCATTAGAAAAGCATAGCGCTTAACATCTGACAGATTTTAGGCTCTAATACAATTGAACCTCTCTGCCCTTTATTGTCAGAGATTTTAACTAACCCAAAGCATCTTCTCCTAACATGTAACTACAGAAGCATAGTCTCATAGTCTCAATCATGACCTGTGATAAACATAGCTTTCATAACCATTCGAAAATACATTACAAACATATCGATGAAGTACGATGAAATAGTCTCCTCTTTAAGATACTATTGCAGTTGCATTTATCCATGGCAATTGTTTGTCACATCACAAGAATTTGTTATTGCTCGTTATGAGATTGAAAGCCGGTTAGTATTACCAATGAAAGGGCTACTGCTGTACACTATATTTTATTATTTGACTAGAACTTATAGATAGCAAGGTATACTACAATGCAATATTGCTGGTAATGCAAACTAATCTGGTCTGACTACGCTGATTGTCAATTCCATCATTGTTCATATCATAGTTGTCTTAGCCCTTTGTACAGGGTCGCCTTCGAGATCCCTAAGCTTTTTGCTATTTTTGCTCTCGGCTCATTTTGAGCAAGTAGTCTTATTAGGTTATCTTTGTCTAACGCTTTCTTTGGTCTTCCTACTACTTTTCCAACCGATTTGGCCCTCGATATACCATCTTTTGTTCTCTGTACAAGCATTTCTCTTTCTCTTTCTGCGACCCATGTAAGTATTCCAATCATTAATTTGCGTACGCTCGGTTCTGTCATTTGCAAAAAGGATTCTCTTGGGGAACATGATATTAAGGGAGCATATCCTTCTATAGCCTTTATTGCATCTAATGTATCCCAAAATGTGCGACCCACTCTAGACAATTCGTATATCAACACTGCATCAATTGGCTCATTTCCTATGATCTCTAACATCGCTAGAAATCCTTTTCTTTTAGCGGCTGGGATTTTTCCGCTAATAGCAGAGTCTTCAAAATAATCTAATATATGATAATCGTGATCTGCTGCCCATTTTTGCATTGCTAGCCTTTGGTTAAGTACTGTCTGTTCTTCCGTGCTTACTCTTAAGTAAGCGAATGCATATTTCACATTTCAAATAAAAAAATGAAATATATCTATTATTTTATTAAATACTATTGACAAGGTGTTCAAAAAAGGGTCTCTTGCTTCTTAGACGAGCTATAGGATTTCTGACGATGATCAAAGGTAAAAAAATTGTACACATTTACAGACAGTTTAAAAATCGGTCGTTTTTTATACGATTTTGTAAAGCGTTTAAAACGACGAAGATCGTTTCTCCTACAGAATCCGCGCTTGATGAAAAACGTTAGACTTAGTTGTCATCGAAGTTTCGTCTCCAGAGGGCTCGACAGGAACAATTCTTCATCAAGAGTTTTTATAACAAACAGATAGTTTTAAGATAAGAAATTTTATCATTTCAACGGTTGGTTATTATTGCTTTGGAAATCATCTATTAACAATTGGTTTTTTCCATGGTAGAATGCCTATATACCCAGCATTTTTTGGCTAATTCTTAATAGATGGCCTGAGCACCTATTTCTGACAATATTTCTAAACTCGAGTTTAGAAAAGAAGTAAGTAAAATGTGCTCAGAATATATAACACCGATGAAGCGAAAAATCTAATTGGTGGATTACAATGAAGAAAAGCAATTCTCGCTAGATAATGTACAACAGAATAAAGGTGACTCCTATCTTATGTTGTTTCGACACTAATCGTTTTGATCAATTCCGCATGCAAATTATGGAGAACCAATTCAACCTCCCTATTTTCAAAGAAAGAAACTGACTGATAATAGATCTAAGTTACATACAATCCAGTATTTATCGCTATTTCAATACCACTTGCCAATTTTGTTAATTTTAGTTTTTATTCTTGCTCCGTCGACACTTTAAACAATACTAGTTACGACAAACATGTGAAGAGTTGCAACTCAACTGTATGTTTTAATCAAAAACAAACAGTATTTTCACATTCATTGCTAGACATCCTTATGACTATAAATCCTCAATCATCAAAACTATTACTTTCTCAAAGGAAAAATAATTCTTCTCAATCAGAATAACAAATTAATAATTAATTATCTATCACAAGATTATATTCAGAGAAAGCTTTTGAATAAATAAGAAAGTTTCGGAGTAAAATACACCGCTCTCCCGAAAATGTGTTTTGAGATAAGTATAACGAAAATTGAGCCATCATGATTCAAATCTAGTGGATGGTACATACAACATGTATTCGACGAGATATAGATCGTGTAGTTTGAGGCTTGGCCCTTTGACCGTTGTAGAACTATAAATGTAGTAAGTGCAAATTTAATTAGAGTCATAAGCACGTGCTCTGCTTTGACTAGAGAACTTTCTAAACTCGAGTTTAGAAAAGTCTAGATACTTTCTGTAGTTGAAATATTATCAGTCAGACCTCCAACCAAAACTTAATTATATACTATGTAAACCTTAAGTTGTTAAGCAATGACTCTTAATGAAATTGACGAGCACACATTCATTATAGAAACAATGGATAGAGTTCTAAGCGGAAAGGATATCAGCTTTGAGGATGCAGAGAAGCTCCTTTATTCAAATGATCTATATACGCTCGCCCATTGTTCAAACACAATTACTCGGAAGTTTAATGGTGATGTAGTTGATGTTGAAACTCTTATCAATGCAAAATCTGGTGGATGTCCGGAAGACTGTTCTTTTTGCGCTCAATCATCATGGTATAATACCGGTATAAACAAGTATCCTCTTTTACCACAAGAGACCATCTTAGAACAGGCGCAAAAAGCTAAGGAAACAGGTGCCAATAGTTTCTGTCTTGTATGTGCTTATCGCTCGGCTCCAGAGAAAGAATTTGACCAGATCTGTAAAACGATTATTGAGATCAAAAATAAGGTAATGATAGATGTCAATGTATCACTAGGGTTCATCACCCATGAGAGGGCAAGAAGATTAAAGTCTCTAGGGGTTAAACGTTATAATCATAACTTGGAAACATCTGAAAGTTACTTTTCTGAAATATGCAAGACACATGATTTTTATGACCGAGTTAATACGGCTAAAATTGTCAAAGAGGAAGGCCTAGAACTGTGTTGTGGTGGTATTATAGGTATGGGCGAGAGTACTAAACAAAGACTGGAACTGGCGTTTTCTATTAAATCGCTTCAGCCAGATGAAGTTCCTATCAATATTTTGATAGCTAGAAGCGGAACTCCTCTCGAAAATTTAAATGCCCTTGATCCAAAGGCTGCAATAAAGACTATTGCAATATGGAGATTTATCATGCCGAAGACAATTTTAAAGATAGCTGGAGGAAGAGAGATTCATTTGAAGGATAAAGAAAGAATTGCTCTTAAAGCTGGAGCGAATGGAATAATCACCGGTGGGTACCTGACAACAGGCGGAAATAACTCAACTATGGATATTGCGATGATAAAGGAGATTGGGCTTCTCAAAGCAGCATAATAAAAAAAATAATTTTTTGCATACCGAGCTTAAAAGACTGAAAAGTAATAATCTATATAGAAGGCTAAGGGTAGTCTCAACAAACCTAAAGACAGGAAGAGTAACTGCTGACGGAAAGGAGATTGCTGTACATCTATGCTCAAATGACTATCTTGGCTTATCTCAAAATGATACAATTTTGCAAGCAACCATTGCATCTGTTAATCAGCTGTCTCAATGTAGTTCCAGGTTAATAGCAGGAAATGCCCCAGAGTTGATAGAGCTTGAGGAGAAACTTGCGCAACATCGATGCACCGAGTCTTCGTTAGTTTATCCTACCGGGTATATGGCAAACCTAGGAATAATTACTGCCATTGCGGATAAAAAGACAGTAATTCTGAGCGACCAGCTCAATCATGCTAGCATAATAGATGGCTGCAGGCTCAGTAATGCTAGTGTGAAAGTTTTTCGTCACAATGATGTACATCATCTAGAAGAATTATTACAAGAAGTCCAGTTGTTCAAAAGAAAGATCGTAGTTCTTGAGGGAATTTTTAGCATGGATGGAGATATAGCAAGTCTAAGGGAAATCTGTAATGTTGCCAAAGATAATGACGCAATAACGATAGTAGATGATGCTCATGGTGATTTTATTTTTGGCAGCGCATCATCCAATTTGTTTTCTGGTGTTCCCTCGTACCTTGGAGTTAACTCTGATATTGATATACACACAAGTAGCTTAAGCAAAGCGTTAGGATGTTTTGGCGGATATGTAGCTACAAGTAACTCTACCAGAGAAATTTTGGTAAACAAATCTCGTCAATTCATTTATACTTCTGCTTTACCGCAGCACTTGTGTGTCTCTGCTTTAGTGTCCCTTAGGTTAGCGCAAAAAGGAAATTTGCAAAAAAAATTGTTTGATAATATCCGCTTCTTCGGCAATAAATTAAGAAAAATCGGTTTGATACGAGGAAAACCAGATAGCCAAATCATTCCAATCATTATAGGACCTGAAGACGTAGCTCTAGAATTTTCAAATATGTTGCTCCAGGACGGTGTGTTCTTACAGGCTATAAGATATCCTACTGTTGAAAAAGGATCAGCACGGCTAAGGGTTTCGCTTACAGCACTACATACCAGACATCAATTAAAGTCTGCGATAGATTCAATTGAAGCAGTAGGAAGAAAAATCAAAATCATCTGATCATCAAGAATTTATATGGTTTCGTAGCTTCGATATATAAACACCACGCAGATATTCTTTGCTGTACTAAATGTTGTACTATAGGAAAGGACTAACATTTTCAGCCAAATTGAAACTAACTTGATTGCTATAGGTCGTATTGCAGTGCGGTTATATACTTGTGTCCTCGCGAGCATCCAAATCAGCTGTAATAAATTTTCTAAACTCGAGTTTAGAAAGGAAATCTATTAAAACCCACAAAAACAATTTTACCAATCAAGGGGATGAAAGAGACCAGCTTTACATTGCGGCTAACAGATAAACAGTATGCTGAAATTCGTATATACCTCGATTTCCTCACTAGTGAGATGATTCTGTTTGGCTTACGTTTTGCGTATAGGCGCAATGTTGCCATTGCTGGAGGATTCCTTGCACCTGGAAGGAAGAGCATTGTAAAAAGAGAAACTCTTTTATTGAGTTCCAAACAGGCGAAATGGAGGTTGGATAATTGGAAGTCTATGATCAGATCGTATAGAGAAAGAGGATACAGCTATCCAACAATATCAAGAATAAAAAAAGAAGTTCGAAAAAAAATCGTTGAAAGCAGATAGGTTGCACTTAAACTTTTAGTAGAGAGATGCTTCTGTCTTTTTGCTTTCTAAGTTGGTCTCAGAGAAATTTGGCAGCTTGTTTTTTATATTACGTTCTATTGTTGAATTAGCCTCTTCTAGTATTTTAGTTGAATCTTCATCTAATCCGCTAAATCCATTTATTTCCGCAATTGGTCTTTGTTCAGACTCTGTAATTATGCTAGATAGTATATCTGATATTTGACTAAACGATTGATCTGCTTCTGGAAGCATTGAAGAAAGCCCTCCTCGTATTCCTTTTATGACTGACATAGCCGGACTAAGCGTTACTACGACATCACCTAATTCTGTGACTGTGTTAAGTCTCAGTTGTATTTGTTCTATAGCTAACCTAGCTGAAGAAACTGTTTTATTCATTTTACGAACCTGCGAAAGTTCACTAGATAATATTTTCGCATGTTGGGTTTCGTGGCTTTGTAAAGCCTGTACGATTTTTTTAAAAATTTCCTGGTCCTTTTCCTCCATCTTGGAGGCTATGGAATCAAGCTTTGAAATTTGTAATTGTAATTTCTGTTGTGCCTCTTCAATTCTTGGTTTTAGAGGTGAATTAGGTTTTATGCCTTCTAGAATCCTATTACCTACATTCTGGCTTTGTGGTTTTATCCACTTTCTGCTAAACAACATTATATTATTATGGCACCCTATTCTTCCTTGCATACAATATATAAAAAAACATCTGTCCTAGCGCTGAGCGTGACAAGAGTCACAGCAAGCTCAGATACACGTCTAGAAGCAAACATGGATCAATCCTGACGAGGCGCCTCGATATTGATCATAGTATTATTATTATTTGTTTTTTCTCCTTCCGTCTAACAATGGGGTACCCTCACTTTCTGGCTTAACTGGGAATGATCCACAAATACGGCAAAACTTACCAGCAGTAATAAAGCAGCCCTTGCATTCGGGGCAACGCGGATGACCATTACAAGCTTCGTCTTTGGGAGAAGAAAAATATCTTCTATATAACAAATAATAGTAAAGATGTTCCTTGTCCCTGATTTTAGTCGATTCAGACAATGCATTTTCTTTTCCTAAACTAAAATACCGATGGTCCAACTTCCTAGAAATAAAAGACCTAATGTTGGTAGTTCCGGCTCCTTCTTCTTGCGCCAATTTCGGCCTCCAAACTATTTTTTCTCCAAGGTCCGACTCGTAACATTTTCGCAGAATAAATTTACCCCATGTCAAAGCCTGGTATTCACCTATTTTCTCAACTGTCTTAATGGATTTCGCATAGCTAAGAAACTCCCTATCGAGAAACGGCGTTTTAACGGTAAGTCCGGTTATTTTACCTAAATATAATGACGAAAAATGCATAGACTTCCAAAGTTTGCGCAGCTCTTTATCGAGGGCTCTGGTATCGGCGTAGTAGCGGCTAAGATAGTTATATCCTGCAAATAACTCGTCACCTCCGTCACCTGTCATAATATTTGGGCATCCTTTATCCACTGCAGCCTTTATCCCGGCTAGAATGACGCTTGAATTTCTAATTTCTAATGGGTTAAATGTTCTGAGAACCTTAACTGTTTCTTCGATTATTTCCAGCAATTTTTCATAAGTTAGTTTGACTACTATGTGCTCTCTACTGTGTTCAGCGGCTACCCTTTTGGCATATTCCACGTCAGGTGCATTGTCACCTAGGGAAACAGTAAACGAAACTTTTGGCTTTGCTATACATGCTAAGATACTGCTATCAAGTCCTCCAGAAAGGAGGAGTGCGTCGCCATAATTCCTCCGGACACTCCTGCCAAGGAGACTTTTTAATTCTTTGCAGTTTGTTATAGACATTCCAAGGCATGATTTCCTATACGTAAGACGAGGTATTGATGACCATTTGATCGGTATGTCATGGCGGTTTTAGAATTTTAAGAGTATCGTAGATATATATAATATATCGTAATTGAACGATTGTCACTTGAGGTTAAGGACTGGCTAACTCTAAGTTAATTAATCTCTCAGGCAAGTTTTTAAACAGCACCTCCTGGTAAACACTTGAATGATAAAGGAAAAAATTAAAGTAAATAATCATAATTATAACGTAACTATGAGTGAGCAGACCCAAATGTATGCCATGAAATTAAGAAGGCTCTATCAACAGAGCTATAGTGACGTGGATAGTTTCGGCGAGGTCAGCACTGAAATATCTTCAACCGTTAATAATCTTCTAAAGCATGCAGTAACTCCCGAAGTGAAAGAGGACGACATGGATGGAGTAATCCAACAAGTGCTTAGGATGTACGAAAAGACGTCTCAGCGGTCTTAGAAAGTAATATTAATAAATGTACATTATGAGGTCAAATAAAGGATCACTGTTTAATGTTACCTGAGGCGATCAAGAAATGCATTAACCCTTCATGCGGCTTAGCATATACAATAGAAAACGGCATCTATCGATGTTCATGCGGCTCACTGCTAGATATACTATACAAAGGCTCCAAGCCTAAAAGTCTGATCGAAGTTTTCTATCAGAGAAGAAATCATGGGGGTAATATATATAATGAAAGCGGAGTCTGGAGATTTCGAGACCTTATAAATTTTTCCGGTATCGATACTGAGGACTTTTCCGATTGTGCAAAAGTCCTCGTGTCCCTGGATGGAGCGGAGGGTAGGCTGTCAAGGCCATACAGCATGAGTAAGGTAGCCGATTATGCAGACATGTACCATAGTTCCTTTCTTTTACAACCCGAAGGATACAATCCTAGTGGATCCTTTAAGGATAATGGAATGTCAACATCAGTTACGCATGCGAAAATGCTAAACGTTAAAAGCCTAATTTGCGCTTCCACAGGTAATACCTCAGCTTCTGCTTCTATGTATGCAGCAAACGAGAATATGGACTGTGAGGTTTACATTCCAAGAGGTGAAATCGCGCCTGGAAAACTGGGACAGGCATTTCAATTCGGGGCCCAAGTAATACAGGTTGATGGAAATTTTGATGACGCCCTTTCAATCTCCTTGAGAAAAGCGGATGAAACTTTGGCCTATACAGTCAACTCAGTTAATCCATTTCGGTTGGAAGGACAAAAAGCGATTGTTTATAGGGTAATGGAACACTTAAACTGGCAGCCACCTGATTGGATCGTGTATCCAGGTGGAGCATTAGGGAACAGTTCGAGTTGTGGTAAGGCTCTAATTGAATTATATGAATGGGGATGGATAAAAAAAATACCACGAATCATCGTAGTTAACTCTACCGGTGCCAACACTTTCTATGAGCTTGTTAATGGTTACTTCGAAAATAGGTGTCTAGCATGGAATGATGGCAAGCCGGATTTGGAAATGGTTAAACGTTACTACGAATACAAAGATAAAAAAGGCATTCGCCCGAAGACAAACGCAACTGCCATACAGATCGGAAAACCAGCCAATATAGCCAAGGCTCTACGAGCTATTGACTTTACAAATGGTATTGTTGTTGAAGTTGATGATAAAGACATGACTGACGGGATGGCGGTAGTCGGCTTAAATGGATTCGATTGTGAAATGGCTTCTGGAGCTGTGCCAGCGGCTGTGCGCAAATTGAGGCACGAAGAAACTATCAAGAAAGACGACATGGTGGTGGGAATTTTGACAGGCAGACAAAAGGATCCGTCTTTAGCAGTACAATATCATATCAATCCAGATAACACTTTTGCGAGACCGCCATTGTGATGTTTTCCCTGCAATAGGTCATCAGATTTTTTGATGGTATATGTATAGTGGTTGTCTATTATTAGATAATGGCTTCCCATATTACTATCGAAGTGATACCTATCAATAAATCTTGAAATGAATAAATCTTAGTAGTGCAAAGTAAAGGCCCTAGGATATGCTTTTAAAGCTTCCTCGTTTTTAATCCTTCTGTATGATTGACTACGAATTTGTTTATGCTTTTAGCAAGCAGATTCTAAACCTTCATGGCTCTATTAGATGGGTGGGTATCGCTAACAAATTTGGGGTACTGGTAAACGTTGAGCAGAGACAGGATCTCCAGCCTTTGCTTAGTGAAGAGGAAAATGAAGATTATGCGTCAGCCACCGTCACCAGGCAGAAAACAAGAACGAAGTTCGAACCGAAAATAGGAAAACTCGTATATGCAGCAGCGAGATATCAAAAGTTGAACAGAGCAACAATACCTATAAACGATGACTATTACTTGCTTGTAACGCTGGATGCCGAACTAAAAAACTTTGATGATCTCATAATGGAAAAAGTCATTCCTCTTGTAATGAAAGAAAAGAGTAGCTTCAAAGATAACAAATAAGATAAAGTTCAACAACGGTATTGACCCGTTAGAAACTATGGCTAGTTGTTGTTGTTGAACTTTTACCTAAATGGATGCGTACATCGGTCGAAGTAGACGGTTGATCATGAGGTTTAGACAAAAGAATGGAGTCTTCGCGTTGTGGCAATATTTTTATAATTAACTCGCGGTAGTGTAGTCTTCCATTTTACTAATCGCAATGATAATTGCCGATGGAGGTACGCTGGATCGCGCTCTGAGAAAATGAAGAACTAAAATAATAAAGACGCTTAAGTTAAATCCCGATTTCCTTTTCAAAAAAATAAAGAAATGAACTGTACGCTAGGTTATGGAATAGATCTGCTATACAGTTTACCTTCTAATGCTAGCTTGTACATCTCAGCGACGTATGGGTTCTTTGCAGGCGTTTCTGCACCCAATTCTACTAGACGTGCATATACTCTTACTACATATGCAAGAGCACCCA
>JBJMFM010000071.1:0-3154 GCA_045808425.1 Nitrososphaeraceae archaeon
ACTGATCCATTAACCATCAACCATTTCCATATGCCTGCTATTTCTCTTCCGAAGTATTTCTTTACATATTCTACTACATAGTTTTAGCCTTAGCTGCATTCCACAACATGGACAAAATGCGCTTTTGTTATACATGTAAACTTCACATCTTCTACAATATTTCTGACCTAAAGAATAATTGCTTATGCCAAATAGTACTTTCTCTGAGTGTATCCTTTCGGATATATTTCTGCAAACCATAGGGGACAGACTTCATGGTAAAAGATGTCATTAAAAACAATAATACACTGCGGGGAGAGGGAGAAGATGAAATTCTATATCATCAAAACCAATGCATAGTGTCTATAAATAAGAGTTAAAGCTATGTATTGTACAAATAAAAGAAGCATCCAAATAAATGCTCAGAAATAACATTTACAATATAGATAGAGAATTTAATTATGCTACTGTTAAAAGTATTGTGGTAAAATCGCTTGAAAAAATAGCAAATGAAGAAGCATTAAAGAAGAGAGCCAATATGCCCCAGAATGTCATCTTTGATTTTAAAGATAATGATTATTATCCCAACAATGTCAAGCTGTCTGCCCCGCCTACTTCTCCTTTATTGAAGCTAAAGATCAGGAATACGACAAAATATCTAAGCTGGCGCCTTGCTATATTAAAGAGAGATAAGTTCACATGTCAGATATGTCATACTAGTATGAAAGACAATAAGAGCTTAAGATTGGAAGTTCATCATGCTAAAGCATTCAATGATATTTGTATGGAAAACAATGTACGTACAGTAAAAGAAGCATTAGCATGCAAAGAGCTATGGAAACTGAATAATGGATTTTCTATATGTTATAACTGTCATAATGATGTAGAAAAACTAAGGACAAAACTAAGAAATATGTTTTTGCTGCCAAGGATTAGATCACCCATTCTACTTCTGATGTGAATTTATTTAATGCAGAAATGAAATATCTACATGATAACAATATCAAGGTACTAGCTATGAGTGATTTGGCCTAAAATAAAACCTATAACCAACTTTACATAAAAAGGTAATAACAACTACTGCTCTTAAACCTACATAAAAAAAGCGAAGCTCAACACAGGCTAGAATATAGGATTTGAAGTCTTTGGATACAACGACCGACCATACAGGTAACATAGACAGGAATAACAAGTGCCAAGAAACCCGTGCAGGGCAGAAGTCGATCCAATAACTGTATCCATAGTATTAGGTGCATTTTTATCTCTAAGCAAGCCTATCGGTGGATTAGTCTTTGCAGTTGCATTTTGGAAGATATCGAGAATCGTAAGCTATGAAAGGAATATCAGAACTTAACAGAAGTGTATTCCATAAGTATGTTAAGTGTTGAACGAACCCTATTTACTTTCATATTTCTTAAAGAATATAGCGTTATAATTGATCGTAATGCTCACTAAGAGAACAACAGCTGCTCTCTTTGCCATTCTCATAGCATCATCACTTATAGTTCTAAGTGGTGGTCTTGTAGGCCTTGCGTTGGCTAAAAAAGTAAAAAAACAAGATGATGCATACGGTACGGTTCCAGCAGCACTATCTTTAGGTAAAAGTCTAGCCCCCGCAGTATTACGTAATGACTCTCCAAGATCACATAGTGCGACTGCGGATAACCCGAGTGAGAACACAGGAGACATTAGCTTAGATATCTCTGCAAAGGAATTTTTGAAGAGTTTATCGAAGTGTGAATCTAGGGCTGCAGCAGATGGCGACCTTACACAAGCTGAGGTAACAGACTGTTTCCATCAGATAAAAGCTGACCAACAATAAATTGCATAGCTAGCCTAATTAACATCAATCATAAAAGTAGTATCGGGGAATTAAGCAAATTTTTACAAGATCTAGTAGACCGATTCTCCTAAAAGAAACATTTTCTAGAGTACTCCAGTAAAAGAAATCCTCAAATGAGGAGTTTGATATAAAAATTTATTTGATTTTGTACAGCGATCCAACTCAACTGTTAGATTTCATATCGATAGTATATCCATTGTTCTCCAAAAATTTATTCAATGATATTATTTGCTCTTCTGTTATTCCCAGACTTTGCAGATTTAGCATAGCCGTCATAGCTTTATTTTGATTTGCGCAAATTCCATTGACAACAAATATCTGTTGGCATAATATAGACAGCTCTTTTTTTTACCCCTCCCATCTTGTTGTAGTCTTTAATATCTCTGATTAATCGAAAGACTGCAACAGGAGAAGGTAAATTATATTGTCTTGCTATTTGATTTACTGCAGTATCGAAGGCCAATAATTCGCTTATGTCAATATTCATAGCTATGATTTTCTGAGCTAGTGGAAGTACCTTGTTACACTGTTTTACCTGTCCCAATAATACCTCACAATGGTGTCTCAGTCTATCTTCTTTCTTTTCTAGACGTTGTATCCTTTTTAGCTTCCCTACAATTTTTTTTACCATCAAATCCATATTCCTTTGCATTTAATAGAACATTCAAAAGTTTGTCAATGTAGTCTGTAGATAATCCATTCTTGTTTAGCTCTTTATTTAGTTTGATGTGTTGATTAATAGCTTCAACAATCACATTCTTGCTTTGTAGCGGAGTCAGCTTGTCTGATTTCTTCATCAATCTTTTGCTTCTATTCTAATTTTTTATCGATAGAACGTGGTACTTCATGGACTGGAATTGACTCTGTTCTTGAGATCTCGTATAATTGATTAACACACTGAACGATATTTTCATGGGGAATGTCACCTGTACTAACTCTTGTAATGAATGATTCTATTTCATTTTCGCTTGCACTATACCTATTATTCCACAGATGAGTAGATATGTGACATCATATTATCAAACATATCAAATTTCACCATTCATAATTACTCCCATAATTATATCCTCTTCATCTAGGAGATGCTTTTCTACGATAAGTTTTAACTGCCAGAGCAAGTATGGATTAGAAGGACAGATTGAAAAAGAAGAGTAACCATAAAGCCAACAACACAGATACATCACTAAAGCTATATCAAATTTATGATGGTCATAGAGATGCTATCTTATGGTTTCTTGAAGGACTGGATGCAAGCGACTATAAGGAATATTTGGCAGAATATCCTGGCGCTTCTAGTGAACGGTCTCACTTCATAGCGGTATGTGGTTTTTT
>JBJMFM010000072.1:0-5301 GCA_045808425.1 Nitrososphaeraceae archaeon
GTTGGTTCTGGTCGTTATGCTACTGGACAGAAACGCTGTCAAATTTGCGAGATATTTATAAAATGGGATGGGCTGTGGTGTCCCTGCTGTGGATATAGATTAAGAACAAAACCACGTAATCTGAAATACAAGGCGAAATTGAGATCAAGAAAGAAACAGCAAGAATCCCCTATACCTAGCACTATTCCTGTTCGCGTATAATTGTGGACTCATAGCAATGCAGAATGATTGGTCCAATTTATTAATCACACATTCTATTAGATCTCAGAGTGGAAGAATTTTTTATGTTAAGTATATATCTTTTCAAAATGGGTGTTTCATTGCATTAGATGAAGGTTCTGATGCGCTGGGGTCCATTTCGATTTCAATAAGTTCATCAAACAAAATCAGTACTGCGAAGGTAATTCCAAGCAAATTTGATTCTATGTTCGTTGATACAATTTCGCAAAGAGTATCTTCTATGATAAACGGTATTTGCCTAGTTTCTTTTCATAGCACAAAGCAGTTGCAATTTGAAGATATGAAAGCAATCATGGATGAGATTATGAACCTCATAAGAGGCGAAGGTAGTCGCAATGACGACAAAAAGGTGGATAGAGTACAAACCAAAAGACTCTAAAAACATATCACAGGATTTTCGCTCTTTCTTATTTCTTTTAGAAAAAGAAGAAGAGCTTGTAAGGATAAGTAAATCTGTTAGTACTAAATTTGAACTCGCTGCTGTTGTAAGTAAGTTAGAAGGTAAACAGGCGGTATTATTTGAAAAAATCAATGAGAGCCAATTCAAAGTAGCCTCAAATGTTATAGGAACACGGAAAAGATTTTCTCTTGCTCTTGCAATGAAAGAACAGAATCTCATTCATTCCCGTTTTCTGCAATCAAATGCCGACATATTTGAGCCTAAAAAGATGTCGGGAGCAGCTCCTTTCCATGAGAATTGCTCTAAAGATTTAAGTGAACTACCCATCATTACTCATTTTGAAAAGGACGCAGGTCCGTATATTACATCGTCAATAGTTTTTGCAAAGGACCTAGAAAAAGGAATTCAAAACTCTTCCACTCATAGATTACTGAAAATAGATGACAAGAACATGGTGATTAGAATGGTAGAAGGCAGGCATCTCCATAAGTGTTATTGCTCTGCGACAGAGCACGGAGAGGATTTGAAGGTCGCGATTACGATAGGAGTACACCCAGCAGTGAGCATCGCAGCAGCGTATCAGGCCGCTTATGGCCTTGATGAAATGTTAATTGCAAATTCTTTGCTCGACGGGAAACTGACTGTAAGCAAAAGCCATTATTCTCAACTGTATATTCCTAGCCATTCTGAAATTGTACTTGAGGGCAGGATTCTAAAAGACAAAACCGGGGACGAGTGGATGGTTGAAATGCTTCGAACATATGATTTCAAGCGCAAACAGCCTATATTTGAAATAGACAGGATAAGATTTAGAAATAATGCAATCTTCCATGATATTCTGCCTGGCTTCTCAGAGCATAGGCTATTGATGGGCTTACCTGTAGAAGCGAAGATGTTTCAAGGGATCAAAAATGTTGTTCCTACTACAACGGCAGTATATTTGACAGACGGTGGAAGTAATTGGCTAGATGTGGTAATTCAGATTCGCAAGCGACTTGAAGGAGAACCAAAAAACGCGCTGCTAGCTGCCTTCGCATCGCATCCTTCCCTTAAAATAGCCATAGTAGTAGACGAAGATATTGATCCTCGCGATCCCAGCGAAGTAGAATATGCAATTTCTACTAGGTGTCAAGCCGACAAAGGCGTCATGATAATTAATAATGTCAAGGGTTCGAGCCTTGATCCTTCAAGCGATCAGGCTAATTTGGTTACAACAAAAATGGGAATTGATGCAACTGCAACTCTTCTAAAGCCTAAAGAGAGGTTTGAGGTTGCAAAGATCCCAGGACAAGAAAATATCCAACTTTCAAATTATCTCTAATCAATAACCATATATAGATATATACACACGTCTATCCAACTCAAAAATTATTAGACTAGTAAGGCTGCTTTTATTTGAAGTAGACGTGTTTCCAACTGACTACGAACGTTGTATAAACTTCTATTGGAGTTCTTTGATACATTTTACTAGCGAGGCTTTATTTGTAAGGGCTGGCTCCCAATTTGGAAAATTAGTAAGCATCAACAAATGCATACTAAGTAGGAAATATATTTAAGCGATATTAGAAAATCCTCTGAAAGGCTTTTGTTATAAATTTGTATTTAAAATGAAGCACTTATATTCACGTCGATTAAACCAGTCAGAGAGATTGTTCGCCTTTATAGTGCTATAGCAATAGCTATCATGTTCGTATATAATATCAACTTAAATATCCATCTTTGTATTGATAGTGTGAACGTACCTATGAAACCCAACAATTTTGCAATGAAAGATTGGCATTTAGAACACGTGGAGAAGGTAATTGTACGTTACATAAAGGGTATATCACCAACCGCCTCATCATTTGAAAAGCGTAATTTTAAGAAATATAGTACTACGTCAAGTTGTGCCAAACAAATAGAATATGATATAAAACATGGTGTGACTTCACAAGAGGTTTTGGGTGTCATGCAAAAAATTAGGCGTGACAAGTCATTCTCAGAACTGCGCTCGAACCCCGAGACCATACAGAGATTAGATGAATTAGAAAGGCAACTTTCTACTCCAAAGAAGCTAGCCGCTTAAGATACATTCATCCTTATTATTCCTTGTCACGAGCTAAGATAGAATTTTTTCTCTATTTAGATCAATTCCAAATTTTTTCTCTAGCTAATAGTTTCTCACTTGATCTCAATTGACATTCGTTTTAACATGATCTTTTATTAAGTCAGTAGCAAAGAATAGGTTTATGATAATAATAGATGTTCTAAAGGATGCTTGTATGCATGTACGGGAACAGACCAAGAATATTATCGGAATGGAAGAAGGAAATAAAAAACTTGGAAAGGGAGCGGGTGGAGATATTTCTAGAAAGGTTGATCTGGTGGCAGAAAGTGCAGTCATTGATACTATTAAAAGTCATAATTTTAATCCTACAATCATAGGCGAAGAATGCGGAAGGATAGATGGGGAGAATGGATTTATTATAATGGATGCGATTGATGGTACGACCAATGCTATTCGAAATATCCCATTTTACTGCTGTTCGATAGCATATGCTATTGACTTTAGACTGAGTTCTGTAGTTGACGCTGCAATTGTTGACCTAGTCAGTGGTGATTTGTATTACGCTTCAAAGAACAAAGGCGCATATCTGAACGGGAATAAGATTGAAGTGAGGAAACATAGTAGCGATTCAGGAGAAGGAGAGCAAAACACAGATGTCATGGTGGGTATGAATATTTCAGGTCTCTCTGAAGACATTATAACACGTCTGTCAAAGGTTATTTGTAAGGTAAATCATGCTAGACATTTCGGCGCGAATGCTCTGGAATTATGTTATTTTGCTAGAGGCTTTATGGACGCATATATTGACCTTAGAGGTAAAATCCGTAGCACGGATATGGCTGCGGCATATTTGATTGTAAAAGAGTCAGGAGGGAAGCTGTACTCTATTGAAGGTTCAGAATTGGATTCACAACTAGGAGTAAAGACGACGATGTCATTTTTGGCAGTAGTAGACGAAAATATGTTCAATAGGTTTGCAAATGATCTACAGATAAGATGAACATAAGTTGATGCTATTAAAGGCGCCCGGGCCGGGATTTGAACCCGGGTCGGAGGAGTGACAGTCCCCCATACTGGACCGGATTTTATGATGCTAGAATTAAAGCAACTCTAAATTTGCATCTCTATACTACCCGGGCATACACAATAATGAAACTTTCTGGAAAAGCAATTAAATGTTTTGTTTTATATTCTCAGCTGGATATCTCCCAGTTTTAAAGTATAAACGTATCACTGTGTAAATATCTAAGGTCAGTCATGCTTTAACGTAGCCAAAGGGCAAGCTAATTTTCACACTTACCTTATCTTGATATTCTTCCTCTATCTTAACTGATAACCATATCGATACCTATGCCAGTATATGTGTATCACTAGATAAATGGAATAAGCGCCTATATGTATAAAATTAAATTATGCTCTGTAGAGCCTAGTCATACTGAATGGGCCCGTAGCTCAGCCAGGTAGAGTACCGGACTTTTATCATATGAAAGAAATCCGGCTGTCTCGGGTTCGAATCCCGACGGGCCCGCATTCATTTTCATTCGAATCCGCAACGTTTATAGCTCATAACGTATGTATAAAAAATGAAAAGCAGTGGCTGGAAAAAGTGTCGACAGGTCTATTCTTCAAGGGGAATCTATTGAATTATTTAGGGCGGCAATCAAAAGTCCGGCTACACGCGATCCTTATGAAAGGCGATTAATTCATTTTTTGAAAATCATCAAGTTGGCTCCTGATGATTTTGTCGCCGTAGCAAAGAAGAATTCTTCTTCTATTGAAAAACAAATAATATCATTTATTTCAAAGCAAAAATCAAGAGCTGAACGCGGGGAAATAACAACAGCCACAGTTAGTAACTGTTCAAAACCAGTTAGATTACTTTTAGAAATGAATGATGTTTCTCTTAACTGGAAAAAAATTAGACGAGTACTTCCACGGGCAAGAAGATATGCGCTTGATAGAATTCCTACAGTTGAAGAGATCCGTGAAATTGTAGAAGCGGCTGACATCAGAGAAAAAGCCCTTACTCTTGTGTTCGTGTCTAGTGGCATGCGGGAAGGCGCTATACCACACCTAAAGGTTGGCGATTATACTAAGATCAAAGTAGAAGAGAAAATAGTAGCAGGTCGACTTGTAGTTTACAGCGGAGATCCTGAACAATATACAACTTTCATAAGTCCAGAAGCTTATCATGCATTAGATAAATATCTAGATTTTAGAAGAGAACATGGAGAAGAAATAACTAAGAGCTCTCCGCTATTTCGCGATAAATTCGATCCAATCAAAGGTTTATACGGGTCATGGTAAATGTTCGAAACAAGTAATTATACCAATGACTGGTCCTGCAGTTAGACAATATTATAATAGACTCCTTTTCTCCATCGGAATTAGAAATGGAAGGAAAAGAAGACATGACTTTTCAGTGCATGGCTTTAGAAAGTTTTTCAAGACCAAAGCCGAGATTGGGGGAATGAAACCTATCAATGTTGAAACGTTGATGGGGCATAGCACAGGTATAAGCGACTCATATTACAGACCAACGGAAAAAGATCTTTTAGATGATTATCTCAACGTTGTAATCATTTGACTATAATAACAGAAAGTACTTTTATAG
>JBJMFM010000073.1:0-10421 GCA_045808425.1 Nitrososphaeraceae archaeon
GACTTCTTCTAGACCCCCTATTGCTGTCCATGGAATATCTGGAGATTCAAGATACACTTCTCTCATTGCAGATGGCATTACATCTCTTATCGCGTTCTCGAAATCAGTTCCAACTATAACTAATTTGTTTAATATATCTGGTGCAAGTTTCTCATCTTCCAAGTTAAGCTCAGGTAACAATCTTCTCAAACATTTCATAGCTGCCTCTTTGCATAAATATTCAAGATCTGCACCTACAAAACCATGTGTTACTGCTGCAACTCTATCTTGATCGACATCTGTATCTAGAGGCATATTGCGGGTATGAATTTGAAGTATCTCTAACCTACCTCTCTTATCAGGAACTTTAATTTCAATTTCCCTATCAAATCTGCCAGGACGTCTTAATGCTGGATCAATTGCGTTTGGTCTGTTTGTTGCAGCAATCACAATGACTTTTCCTCTTGCCTCCAAGCCATCCATTAAAGATAATAGCTGAGATACTACTCTCCTCTCCACTTCTCCTGTAACTTCTTCTCTTTTTGGAGCAATAGAGTCAATTTCATCGACAAACATAATAGATGGTGCCTTTTCCTTTGCCTCCCTGAAGATTTCTCTCAATCTTGCTTCAGATTCGCCATAGAATTTGCTCATTATTTCAGGCCCTGAAATACTGATGAAATGAGCATTGGTTTCATTGGCTACTGCCTTTGCGAGTAACGTTTTACCAGTGCCAGGAGGACCATGGAGTAGTACACCTTTTGGTGCTTCAATACCTAGTTTCTCAAAAATTTCTGGATGTCTTAATGGAAGTTCAATCATTTCTCTGACTTTTTGAATCTCTTCCTTTAACCCACCTATATCTTCATAAGCGACTTGTGGAACTCCATGTCCTGATGCTTGATTTTTGTCTGTTATATGAAAAATTGTCTTTTGAGTAACTAATACTGCGCCAGCAGCTGGCGTAACAGCGATGATTTGGAATGTAAGTCTTCCACCAAAATAGGGGACCATGACATTGTCTCCTTTGATAGTGGCTACACCCTCAAGAGCATCAGCTAGGTATCTCTCATCTACGGGCGGTATTGATTCTAATGGAGCAACTATTACCTTTTCAGCAGGTTCTGTTTTAATTTTCGTTATTTCAACAGTATCGCCTATAGCAACGCCAGCATTATTCCTAACAAGACCATCAACTCTGATTAAACCCTTACCCTCATCTGAAGGATAGAGTGGTAAACACTTGGCAACTGTTCTACGTTTGCCACCTTTTATCTCAATAATATCGCCTGTGGAAGCATTCAAAGAATCCATGGAATCATAGTCAACTCTAGCTACTCCTCGTCCAACATCTCTGGTGTAAGCTTCAAGAATCTTTAGAGTATAAGTCATGATGATAAAGTACCTTTTAAATAACTCTTTATACGCCTTTGTATAATAATTTGTCATCACCATCATTCGTAGAACGGCCAATCTGTTGTTACGTGATTTAGAATTATATCCTGTATTTGGCCATGATTAGATCAATCCAATGACACAAACCAGTCATTCACTTCAAGATGAAGAGCAAAATTTTCTGATGAATAGAGTTATTCCTACGAAGTGTTAAATCCAATGGAAATCTATGATGTAACTTGTGAAGTATCAATTATTAGGTAAGAGTGGGCTTAGAGTGTCTGAGCTCTGTCTTGGAGCTATGACATTTGGAGAAGAATGGGGATGGGGTGCATCCAAAGAAGAATGTCATAAAATATTTAATGCATATGTAGATGCTGGTGGCAATTTTATCGATACTGCTAACAAATACACTGAAGGAACAAGTGAAAAATATATTGGAGAATTTATCGCATCTGATAGAGACAGGTTTGTTTTAGCAACCAAATACACATCAAATACAAGAAGAGGAGATCCTAATGCTGGTGGCAATCATCGTAAGAACATGATACAATCTTTAGAAGCAAGCCTAAAGAGATTAAACACAGATTACATAGATCTGTATTGGGTTCATGCACGGGATCCTCTAACTCCAATCGAAGAGATGATGCGTGCTCTAGATGATATGGTAAGGGCTGGCAAGATTTTATACATTGGTGTCTCCGATGCTCCAGCTTGGATAGTTTCACAAGCTAACACTCTTGCAAATCTAAAAGGATGGACAGAATTTACCGGTTTACAGATTGAATATAGCCTAATTGAAAGAACTCCTGAGCGAGAATTGCTGCCCATGGCTGATGCATTGAACATTGGAGTAACAGCTTGGTCTCCATTGGGTGGAGGAGTTCTTACAGGTAAATATAACAAGAGCAATAGAGAAGAACAACAGCAACAAAATACTTCATCGTCATCATCAACTACGGTTGTAGCGCAAGAAGATAATAGCAGATTAGAAGTTCAAAATGAGTTTGCAAACAGAGTTCTTAACGATAGGAATATGTTAATTGCTCAAGAGGTTAGCAAGATTGCTAAAGAGATAGGATGTAGCGCAGCACAAGTTGCTTTGAATTGGGTTAGACAACAAAATATAATGTCGCCAGCTGGGAAAAACAAGATAATACCGATTATTGGAGCAAGAAAAGAAACCCAGATCAAGGATAATCTAGCTTGTCTAGAGTTTGAATTGACAAGTGAACAAATGCAAAGATTAAATGAAGTCAGCAAGATAGAATTAGGTTTTCCTCATGACTTTCTAAATTCCGAAATGATAAAGGATATCATTTATGGTGGCACGTATTCATTGATCCGCAATACTAATGCAGTAAGATAACCATTTCCCATTATTGAACATTTTATCACGCCGAAGGTAATGTCATAATTCTATTAGCATCTATAATTCTCCATCCTCATACACAGGCCGATCTGTTGTTACATAATTTAGAATTATTTGACCTTGTACCAATTTTATAAAATACCAAAGCATTCCGTTATTACTTGTATGTGTGATTAATTCTATAGGCATATGTAGTAGAGTATGGATATCTGCCAAACACCCCCCATAATTCTTTGACTTTTCCATCTTCATTCTTCAAGAAAAAACTGTCATATTTTCGTGCATCTTTAAAACTTTGTTTAATAAACTCAACTAAACAAGCATTGTTGATAAACTGTAAATATGGAGGAAGATCATCTACTTTTTTTATTATATCACCTACATCAAAAACTTGTTTTGGTTTTTCATTCATTTTTGTTATTCTTATCTCGTCTTAATTTCCACTTTAAGAATAGTTAACTGATGGTGTAAACAATAAATCTCAAAGTTGTCAAATCTTTATTTCACATGAAATTGGAGACATCATATATTTCTGCAATAATGAATTGTACTTATGCATCTAAGAGTAAAAGAACCTCTTATTGTCATATGGGATAGAACAATTTCATTTCGTTTTTTCCTTAATTTGTTAAGCAAATTTCTAACTGTTGGATCTATTTTCCTAATTTCAGAGAGCATTTCTATATGGTGATGACTAGTCCAGCTTCTGTGATCCTTTAGTGCTGCTTTGTCGTTCTTCGACCTTTGCAAGGAATCCACATATTCTCTCCAACATTTTCATTGCCGAAATGCCGCAACATTTTCATTTAGCTTGCATTTAGCAGATAATAACGATAAGAGTTACTCTGACGAAAACAAAAGCAGTAGTTTACCTTAATGGCTATGAAAGAAATAATAAAAAAATATTGCTCGTAGGTGAAGAACAAATATTACGTTTGCCCTTAGCACAGGTTTAGAAGATAATGGATTTGTAGTTAACTCATCTAACGATCCTATATTAGCATTACAATCATTTGAGGAAAACAGCTAATATAAAAACTCTCTAGATATGTCTGCTATATTCTAGCCGTATTACCATTTCTTTCCTATTAGTTGTATACCGGCCAATCTCTAGTTACATTATTACTTTACTTTTTAGTAATTCTATTAAGTTCTGTATGAATTGCCATCCTTAGCTCGTCATCTGTCTTGTCGTAGTAGTGAATTCCTAATTTATCGGCTATCGATTCAAGCTTTTCCCTCTCGATAGTTGTTATTATTCTATTCTTTTCTTTCAGTTGCTGAATCTCTCTTCTTGCTAAAAATCGAGATCGCTCAAACTCTGAAGATGCTTTACCAAAAGATCTGGCAAGCTCCGGGATTCTTTTTACACCAAAGAATATTAATATAAATACCACAATAATAATGAGCCACTCGTTACCTTCTAGCCCATATAGCTGCATTAGTGCGTCTATCACTTGTTGTTGTATACACTTACCTGTAACGAAAATTTAAATTTAGGCTAACCATGTTAAGCCAGATTTTTAAATTACTCGATACATATTCTTGATATCTCTATCATAGAGGACTAGTTAGCTAGTATCGCACTCTACGATGACAGACCTTGAGCAGCGGGGTGTATACTCTTAATCCCGCTGCATCAATGATCTATTATTTATTGTATACAGGTCAGTCTCTAGTTATATTATTAAGAAGATAAATCCTAGATGTATTTTCTTTGCATTTATCTCTGGTGCCTCTATGAATCCAGCACGCTCGTTTTCTATCTTCTTTTATGGACCAGATACTACTTGTATTGTTCCTTTCATTGTTTGCGGATGGTATGCACAATGATATGTAAATGTACCAGTCATAGTTGGTTTGAATGATAATTGACCTGGGCTATCCGGATTTATGTCGCCACTTGATGGATGGTCATTAGGCGTATCTATGATCAATTCATGCTTTGTATCCGTAGGATTCTGAATCTTTATTATATTCGCATTATTTGCTGATGCCTTTAATGTAGGGTTTATTGTTCCATCGCTACTACTTACCCATCTATATAGACCTTCTGATTCCTCCTCTTTTACAGATAATTGAATTGCGTTAGAGGGTGAGAATGTTGCTGTTCTCGCGGCTGATGTCTGGCTCTTGACAGAGGACTGACCATATAGTGCTTTTGCGATACGCGCTATGTGCATAGAGTTTCCTTGCCAATTAAATGCTAAGCCAAAAACTAGTGTTGCTGAAAGTATTGAAGCTGACACCACCAGAGATTGTAGTGCTTTTTTATTCATAACTATTTTTAACACTATTTCATGTTATTATACATTTCATATTATTGAATATCAGCGTATTAAAAATAAAATATTCTTATTTTTTGAGCTTCGAACACTTTTTCTAATTCCTGACATTCACAATCGCCTTCTCTTGCCGTTCCTGATTGGAAATATTGTTCTTCTAATTGTAGTTCTGATTCTAGTTCCTTAGATTCTTCTAATTCAATTATTGTTACGTCATTTATTTGACTCTTCGCCCCCACCTCTTTCTTCATTCTATTTCTGCAAGTATTCTTTCCCTTACATCTTCAGCAACCATCATTTCCAATTGGCCTGCTGATTCAATCTCTGATTTCACGTCTACCCTGATTAATTCACAAAGATAATCCTCAGAGGTATCATATCCAAGTAATACTGAGATCGCTTGTGCTGCCTTGCAAAGTCTATCAGGAAGTTTTAGAATGACATCAATAGTAGTAGTACTACTATTTTCTTGTTGTACTGTCATTTCATATGGTTCCTAAATTTCCAGACAGCCATATCATACAAACAATTTGAGCAATGCGCAAACGTATCTATCTCTCCATTATTCATAGGAAGAATAAGCACGAGGGGCAAAAGGGAAATAGTTATCTACTATATTCCATTGGAACATCACCAAAATATTTCAAAACAATTCAAAGGAAAAGACTTGAAAGTAACATTAGAAGAAGCATTATAATGACGATAATATGATGACAATAACCCCTTATGGTCTCGAGCAACCGAACTAACCATAAGGGTATTTTGCTATGCCTAGACAGTTAACAGAGCTTCCTTGTAGAGAGGTTATGCTCTGCAAAAAACCAGATATGAAACTATGCTAATATAACTTTTGAAATATTTTCACTCAATTAAGGTGCTCACTTAAGATGTTTGTTTATTTGTTTGATACACAAGAAATATTGTCACTCAATGGCTGAATCAAGTAACTCTTTTTGACGTCCTATAATCTTTAAGGCATTCAGAACCTCTTGCCTTCTTAGCATCATTATCATTAGTCATAACCGCATTTTCTATTTGTCATATACCGGTCAATCTCTTGTTACATTATTAATCACTAAATCGTGTATTCCTGCCTTCCCATTCTTACATAGGATTATGTGATTCATGCGTACTTCTATTACTATTAATATCATGGCTAAATGTAATCAGTTATTGTTGTTGTTTTCTTTGTCATACTGCGATCTGAAAGATTTCAATGAAGAGACACTACAGGGAACTGAAGTCAAATGAAAAAATGTGGGCTTATCCTGTGTTTTTCTTTAAGAAAGCTAGAGTCTTTTGCCAAGCATCTACAGTTTCATTTGGAGCATAGTTAGCTCCAGAAGGATTTGCAAATGCATGTCCTAATCCTTTGTATATATGGATTTCATTTGGTATACTAATACTGTCTAGTGCTGTTTTGAACTGCTGTATGTTAGACAATGGAATAGCTTGATCTTTATCTCCAAATATTCCAAGCACAGGCCATTTTATCTTTGAGAGTTCTTGTTTATCTGTGACCAATGGAGTTCCATAGTACAATATAGTTGCAACTAGTGGATGTTGTTGGCTATGCAATGCTAGTTGCAATGATTGTCCTCCACCAAAACACCAACCAATAGAAGCTATCTTAGAACTATCAACAAAAGGAAGAGAACTTACGTAGTTTACTGCTGCTTGTAGATTAGAAATAGATTGTTGTGAATTACTACTGGCTGTTTTTACTAGTTGCATGGCCTGATTTTGGTCGTTAGCTGACTGACCTCTGAACAAATCAGCCGCCAATACTACAAAACCTTGTCTAGCAAGAGTGTTTGCCATACTCCTTATATTATCATTTATACCCCACCATTCATGTACCATTATTACTGCTGGAAGTTTCTTGCCCATAGTAGCCGAAGAGGGGTAAACTAGGTAACCAGAACTGCTGTCAAAGTAATTGACATCTCTTTTGATTTGTAATCCTTCAGTAGTTTTACTAGCATTAGAGGTAATAGCATTAGCTGTAGAGTTAGATGCTGCGGCATTATTTGTAACGTTGCTATTATCGTTAGCAGCTACTGCAGTCAACATAGCAGCATTTGTTTGAGCATTTGCAAAGGGATTATTCTATAGTTGGCCATGCTCATTGGCAGGGCTAAACATGCAATGATTAACGATAGCGAAAGTAAAACCAGGCTAATTTTTCTCATTAATTGTTTTGTGATCATAATTACTTTTCTAGGTTACCTTTTCTACACTCATCAACTTAGCTGTTCTGCTTAGGTAAATTTCTCAAATAGCACCTTCATTAATTTGTCTTATTTTAGCCAAGGCATAATCTCTAAGTTCTTTGTCCCACGCCATAGAGGCGAAAGAAGCTAATATTGCTAAGGCTTTTCCTCGATAAGAAGCCAATGCATCAATCGTGTTTTTCTTGGTCTCTTTGTCCCAAGAGGCCATTAGCAACCCTGCTAGCATTTGTATCTGATATTCTTCTGCGTTCCACCAAGCCATAGACTTCTACGATGCCTTTAGCTAATGGCTCGTTTATACGTTAAGTTATCCAATACCTATTCCAGATGTCTGCATCATAGAGTACTAATTAGCTAGTATCCACACTCTGTGATCGGTATACCCGAGCAGCGGGTTATTCCACCATACCCTCTGCTTCTCTAAATATATCTATTTGCTATCGTATACAGGCCAGTCCCTTGTTACATTATTGAGAATTATGTCCTGTACTTGGCCTTGAACCCATTCTAATGTCTGTATCTTAATCATTAACCTATCTTTATCTACATGGGTATTTGACTTCTGCATATCTATTCTATATCTGTTTATTTGAACATCTAGCATGTATCTAAACCTCTCAGCAAAATCAACAATCTCTTTAATGTCAGCGGCGGTATCAGCTTTAGCTTTGGCATGATTGTTATAGGGATTATTGTTATTATCATGGTAACCATTTATTGTATTCTGAAGTGCGCTTAATTTTGGGTATTTTTCGCAATGCATGCTTGTCTGTAATTTCAATCATAACGTTCAATAGCTCGTCAAAGAATATGTACAAACTCCCCCAACCTGTATATACAATTGGTTTGCTTTTAGCAAATTTATACAATCGTCCCCTGATTGTTACTTCAAAATCACGATCTGGACATCCATTGTTATGTAACGAATTTCTTATTTGAGCTGGTGCATTTAGCGTCTTGAATTTGTTATCATCATATATATTTAGACGAGACAAAAGTCTCTTGGTATAGCTATAATAGCCATCTTTCTCCACACCTATTCTGCTACCTATCACATTTAAGAAATGTTCTACATAGAACATAGCATTTGTACAATAGCTAGCTCTATTCAATGTGTCACATTGTAACAAAAATTGGATACGATCATTTGGTGTAAATGAAGCATATTTGGAAATTTTTGTGCTATTTGATTCTAAAAGCTCTAAAAAAGTGTCTAGCTGTATTAATAACCATAAGTTCAACTGACTAAATATCACAAAAAAATCACATCTAATATCATCGGATCCGTGAAATCTACCATTTTCCTGAGCCTTTTCCCATGATTTTGATGCTAGATTATTGAAATCGATCCTAGCCGTCTGAGTTGTGTCATGCAGATGTACGTACATACGTGACATTGTAGTGATCTAATGGTTATTCTGAGCGCAACTCTTATACTTTCTATATTTTGTAATAAAATACTTTGATACGGCAATACTTAAAGTATTTTAAGGCAACCGCTATCTCCATCAACGGTTTATAATCCATTAAAATTTTTACGAAGAATTCATCGCAAAACGAACTTTGAATATACTACAAACTATATATTAATAGCAACAAATCGGAAATTTGAATTAGTTAAATTAAAAAACCAGCATCATAACAGTAATTAAAATCACATTGTATAGAAAGAATAGATCCTGTAACAGAATGAGGAACTCCGTAATTATTCCAATATTTATATTATTAACGGCGATGTTTACTTTGCTGCCATCATCAACAATGGTCGCTTGGGGCCAAACAACAACAACTGCTACTGGCTCTCCACCATTGGTATCCACACGTAATAATTTTAACCTTGGTACAGGAGAATTGCTTCGAGGACACAATTCAACTGACTATATGCCTCGAAATGTTCCCGGATTGCAAGTTGGTCAATGTCCCAAAGAAATGGTTGTCCTAATTCACGGTATCTGGGTAGATGGAAGGATCGGTGTAAATGCCTTAGAGGATTCATCAGAGATATTTGATAGGGCAAGAATGTCACTAGCACATAATCATTACACAAATCCTCTTGTTGGCTTTAGTTGGGATTCAAACACCGCTATTTCCATAAATGGATCTGGATGGAACATTGCAAAACTCATAGCAAAGGACAATGGGCCAAAGCTTGCACAATTTATTTTGGATTATATGAATACCTGCAAACAACATAATCAAGATACAAAAATAAGGCTTATTAGTCACTCAATGGGCGCCAGAGTTATTCTTAGTGCTTTAGAAAGTTTAGATAGTAATCAGCAATGGAACAGAAATAACTTTAAGATAGCTTCGGTTCACTTATTGGGTGCAGCCGTAGATGACGAGGAAGTATCAAAGAACATATTGTATATCGTTAAAAATCCGACGAGTTTGTTTGAACTGCCAGAGTGGTTTGACCCTTACGGAGTAAAATCTGCTTACGGCAAGGCTATAGAAGATGTGGTACTGAGGTTCTACAATCTATATGATCCCCAGGATAAAGCTTTGGGAGATCCCAAGCTTTATCAATTTTATGATCAGGACAGGCCTTTGGGGTTAGATGGTGCGCAGAGAGGGATAGCTGTTCCATCAAAGTATATTCAGATAAATGTTCAAGATAAAACTGCTCCCTTGTGTGATGCCAATGGTGACGCTAGACCTGATTTTCCGTTTGACTTAGGATCTGAAGTTGGCATAGGAGACAACCATGCTGGATACATAGGATTCAGAGATCCCGCAAATCACAATATCTTGTTAGATGATGGAGCTATGAATGTGGTAGTAAGCAATTGGAACAATTCTACAGCAACTCAAAAACACTTTTCACCTGAAACAACAACATGCTAGTGAGGGGTCTATAATCAAATCTTTTTATCAACACCAGATGGTTTTGATAAAGGCTTTATAGTAAAAATTAGGTTTACAATGCAATACAACTTAAACATGATAGTTATGTACATAATAGATAAATTGATCGCATTTCCTATTTCTAGTAGTAGGGAAACAAAAGAGTCTAGGTGATGAAATGATAAAAATCGTTAATGCCACTTCAGAAATTCCCGGCATGACCAGAGAAGAGGTAGAGACATTTCTTGAAAGTAAATTGAATTTGCAATTAGCCACTATCGATCAAAAAGGAGAACCTAACATTCAGCC
>JBJMFM010000074.1:0-2510 GCA_045808425.1 Nitrososphaeraceae archaeon
CATCTTGGCAATAACGTAGAGTGGATTTACAAAGACTAATATTGTCACAATGATCATGGATAAGCCTAGTTTTAACAACAGGATATGTCATAGCATATCAGATACGTACGTGAAATGAAGTTTTCTGATATGTCATCTCAATAAACAAAGGTAGAAAATTCAACAAGGTAAGCTTCTAAGCTTATCAGCCTTGGCATCTTCTTCTAATAGCTCTGCAAGTTCTGCTTTTAGCTGCTTGACGTTATTATTGTCTTTGTTGTTACTACTATTGAGATTGCCACTACGACGATAATGATGAGGATAATGTTCTTCAATCCACTTGATCTGTTTTTGTAAGACAGCAATCTTATCATTTCTAGCGGTCAATTTCCTAACTATAGGTACAGCTATACCACACTTTTGACACTTGACAGAGCTATTTGTTATCTGCAATGATTCTATTTCTTGCGATCGCTGCCTATCCATTTCTTCTATTTTTTCAGCCATTCCTATTCTAGAGTGTGCCACTCCTGTTTGTACTGTGAATATACAATATCATAATCTGCTCTACACAGATACAGTCGTGTTTTTGGTTCATCACGCCAGCCAAGAGCTACTTCCACAAAGCCATCCGCCTTGCGGTTGCAGATTATACATTTGAGCATATGTGTAGCACCGCCATCGTAAACATGAATGGTTATTGTTCTATACTAAGATGTGTTTCTTTGTCCTTCAAAGGTCAATACGTTAGTAGCATTGTCAAAAGTCCCAGTTACATTATACTTGAACTCTGGACCAGTTGATGTAATACTGCCAAAACCAAAGTCATCACCACTAAACGCCATTACACTATTACCAGTTTTCCTATCTTCTTCTATTACCAGTTACATGAAAGTCACCCTGGAATCGAACCAGATTATATTTTATAGTCTGTGCTGTAGATGTTGTTTTGTTTTCTATCTTTAAAGTTCCAGTAACTAAAGGTGACTGTGGATCGAATGCATTGTAGGCTGCCGTTATGAACTCTTGTTTGCAGTTATTAGTAGGACAGATTGGGCTTTCAGAGCCAAAAGTAAAGTTGGACCTTTGTGGTATATCAAAAACGTTGTACTTGCAGAATATGATGGTGGCTCAAGAGTTGCCTTAAAGGAAATAGTATCATCATTTTTCTTGATTTGAGGTTGTTGCGCTGCTGCTGTTATTGTATTGTTCGCTAGGCTTGAGTTTGACTCTGTACTTGTAGAGTTTACTGTGTTATTTGATGCTGGAAAATATGGAGGAGCACTTGCGTTAAAAATTGTTGCAACTTCTCCGGGTTTACATAATAGCGAAGTCATATTCTTGGAAGCTTCATTTATGACTTTTAAAAATGTCTTATTACCTGGATTCTCGGCCATCTTCTTTTGAATTCCCTGATATATTTTTGTTCTACTCAAGCGCTGTTTTTACTTTAAAAAGAAATTGTTCAATATCGACAGGTTTTCTTATAACATCGTCTAATCCTATACCAGGAAGTATACTTACCATCTCCTGTACTGCATCAAGAGCTGATACAAATAAGATCTTGATATTTGGGTCTATTGCCTTTAATCTGTAGTATAGTTGGATGCCATTCAAATCAGGCATCCTTATATCCATTAGAACTAAATTGTAGGTGTTGGGATCTATATGTTCAAAATGCATTAATGCTTCCTTAGGATCGGTGAAGGCATCTACATTATAGCCTGCACTAGCTAAATATGTCCTGTACGTTAATAGTATATCTGGCTCATCGTCTACTAGCATGATTGTGGTATCGGCAGGAGTGATAAGAGAACCTTCCTTTTGTTGCGGCTGTTGTGTTTGTTGCTGTTGCTGTCGTATTAGTAGTTCATTTATTTTTCTTGTCTTTACTAGCCCTTGATCAGCTTGATTTTCAATTTTATAGGATTGTTTTTGTAATTTTGGAATGTGTTTTTCCAGATCTGAAATGTCAGCTTCTTTTCCTTCAGCTACTGATACAGAGTAGACTGGATATTGATATTTAAAACTAGGCATAATTGAATATTCTGCTATTTTTTTGAAATGATATTGGCTACTAGTACCCTTATCAAACAAAGAAAATGAAGAAAATTTTTTTACAATATAATATAGATCACTTCCTATAACCATGCCATTTACAGGAGCCATAGAGTTTATTTTTGCACAAACATTCATAGTCGAACCAAACAAGTCATCAGTATCTGGAGAACTTAGTGATCTAGCGACTTCAACTCTACCATAGTCTGCACTAATCTTGTAATGCATAGGTGGCAATCCTTCTTCTTTTAGCTTCAGGTTTATCACTTTGTGAGCTGCCATCATTGTAATTCCACATTCTATTACATCTTTAAAAGCAGATAGAGTATAGGAGTTAGATGTTTTAGGGAAATAATATACCAAACTTGTACCAGTATTTTTGATAACCTTTGCATCAAAGTTTCTGGCTATTGCAGCCATTGTATTGATAAATATAGAATAATATCTTCTAATTTTGTCTGGGTCATTAATTG
>JBJMFM010000075.1:0-12148 GCA_045808425.1 Nitrososphaeraceae archaeon
TTGTCTTAAGAAATTCGGGGCAACACTTCTATTGAAAATTACAAGGATAACGGCCCTCGTTTCTCTATTTTATTACATCAAGGCAATAGTCTAGGGTTTGCCTTAGAGATAGAGAATTATCTGTAGCAGTTGTCATTCTAATCTAGGTGTATACTTCTATTCGCACCATAGCAGGAGAAATTCTTTCCATCTCTTCCTTTAGCCAGTGACAACTCCAGCAAAATCCGCATCTAGCACAGGTAAATTGTGTTCTATTCATGCAAGAGTTGCAGTAACTATATTTACTGTCTCTCAAATACTCATGCGCTTTGGTCTGATCTATTTGTAAGTATTTTTTCACATTATAACTACCACCAAGCACAACAAAAGCCTACCCTATAGAAACGCTTTATCTCTATATATCACACCGTTATCTATAGCCTTCATATTGAACTAATAATCCACATTGATAGGTTACATTGCTCACAAAAGTAGCCTAATCTGTCAAAGTCAGAGGATAATGTCCCTGCAGCAACAGCAGCGAATACATTCAATTTCTTATTCTATATCTGATATGATCAGTTCATTTTCATCTTGCAAAGGAATAACCTGTTGCCGCTGTTGCTGCAACAGTAATTCACTATACAGACTCACAGCATAACATTCCTTTATGTAGGGTAGCACCTATAGAGAACGTACACGCAGGAGAGTCTCTACCATCGTATGATAAGGAAAAGTGTAAAGAATGATACTTGATGCTGCAGAAACAGTTCTAGGATTTTTTGGCTTTGATAGAACCGCTTACAGCAATTTCAAGAGGAATAGTAGGAGAAGGAAATGGCGGTGGTATGAAGAATTAAGAGAACAGGGAGTAAGAGACATACAGACCGAGATGCTTTAACGCTATGGGAAAAGGAGTTTCTTGTATGTATTCTGCTTGTATTAGTCTCATATTGTTTGTCTGTCAACTCAACTATTATTCGTCATTTCAACTTCAGTTTTTTACAGTATTTCTTACCAATAAAATAGTTGTCTTCCATAAGAACAAGCTTTCACGTATGATTAGCAAAAACGATATCATTAAAAACAATGAGGCACTGAGGAGAAAGGAATAGGGAATTGTTATTGTATCTTTGAACAGGTATTGTCAGTGTCCAAACGACATTTATATTGAATAATGCATGTTGAATTTTCTAATTTCAAAAGTGAATGCCAAAGACATTTTGAGATCATGACTCATCATTATTATCACACGCTGTAGATCACTCTTATATGCACTTTAAGCTTCTGATTAGCATTTTTTGATTTTTCTTGTTTGCAGTTCGCAGATCGTTGGATGTTTAATAGATTAATTATATATATAATAACATACATAAACTTCTTCAGCATCTTTTTATTATTGCAAGATTGCATTTACATATAGTGGGCAAAGGCAAGGTCATAGTCATCGAAGGAACCGACAAGGCTGGTAAGAGAACTCAGTCACGGCTGCTCCTTGATGCTCTGAAACTGCTAGGTAAAATCTGCGTCATAATTGATTTGCCCGATTATACAACTCCAATTGGGGGGGAGATCAGGGCGTTTTTAGATGGCAAGCGCGATTATCCTAATGAACTAAAACATATGCTCCTTTCTGCCAACAGGTGGGAAAAGAAGAGAGAAATAGAAAGTATGATAGAAAATGGTACAATAATAATATTGAACCGATACTATCAATCAAATCTTGTTTATGGCATATCCAATGGTCTTAGCGTTAACTGGCTTCTCAATTTAGACAAGGGCTTGCCAAAAGAAGATCTCGTCATATTACTTGAGGTTAATCCCAGTATATCATTTCAACGTGCAATACCAGAACATCGTGATGCGTTTGAGATGAATCAGATGTTGCTATTGGAAGTACACAAGAACTATCGCAAACTCGCAAGGAAATTCAAATGGAAGATAGTAAATGGTGAAAAAAGTAAAGAACAAGTGCATAGGGATATAATGAATATTATAAAAAAGACTTTGAAAGTTTAGTCAATAAAGCAATAATATGAATCAATGCAATAATTTTATAGTTGCCCAAAGTTTAATTTTATCCCTCTGCAAACATTGCTTGCATACTAATAATGAAGTTTGATGGCGAAATCACTGATCCTGTTCATCGATACATCCGATTCTCGGAAGTAGAGAAGGAGCTCATAGACACGGCAATCTTTCAGCGTTTGAGAAGAATCAGACAACTTGCTGGAGCTCACCTTGTCTATCCTGGTGCGCAGCACTCCAGATTTGAACACTCGCTTGGTACAATGCATGTAGCGGGCTACGCAGGCGAAACTCTTCTCACTAAAGGATATCTTGATGACGAAGACAAAGTTCAAAAATTGCGATTGGCTGCATTGCTACATGATGTAGGTCACGGACCCTTTTCTCACTTGTTCGAAGAGGTACTGGAATTAAAACGCAAGATCAGCCATGAAGATATTGGCAAGCAAATGATATCTGAGAGCCCTCTGAGTGACATTTTGAAAAAACACGGTTATAATCCGTCTGATATATGCAGGTTGTCGTTTGGCGAATCCAAAATAAAGTTTTTCAACGAGATTATTGCTGGCGGACTATCCTCGGATCTAATGGATTATTTGTCAAGAGACGGATTGTTTACAGGAGTCGAATATGGGAAAATTGACTATCATAGACTAATAAGCTCATTTGAGGTAGTACAGAATGGCCGCTTAGCCATCAATAGGTCTGCCTTATACTCATTTGAATCAATGCTGATCTCCAGATACGAAATGTTCAAGGCGGTCTATTTTCACAAAACTGTAAGGTCTGCAGAAGTAATGCTATTAAATTCAATGGTGTTGGCTGATGACTATTTGAATTTAACAGATACGCCCACTAATAGTTACATAGATATGACAGATGAGGTTATCTTGGGACGTATGTGTTCGCCAAATAACGGCGACGAGATTGCAGTCAAGCTGGCAACAGATTATAAGACTAGGAAATTATTAAAATGTGTTTATGAAAAATTTGTACATAAGCGCGATAAGCTATATAGTAAAATGGACAGGCAAGCATTGGATAACCTAGGATCACAAATAGCTGATGCTGCAGAAGTTAAAGAAAAAACCGTTTTTGTTGATGCGTCAAGAGCTCCCTCTATGCCACTTACTCCTACCAAGCGCGAGATAAATTCAGTGTTGCTTGTTGATAAAGATTGGGCATACGAAACACCCATCTCCGAAATTCCGCTTATAGATTCAATCACAGGTTTTCTTGATATGCTACGAATATACACAACTTCTGAAAATAGAAATGCAGTAGAGCAATCAACTAAAAAGGTGCTTGGCAATGAAGGGTTTCCATAAAGGAGAGAAGACCTGCAGATGGCTTACAAAAGTAGTAGTAAAATGACTAACGAGAGAGACAGAATAGTAATTAAATTGAGTGGTAGTATATTCAGCCAAGATCTGCACAATACTTCTATCAAGAAGTACGCTGAAATGTTAAGTCATATTAGCAAAAAGGTACATCCTATAGTCATCGCAGGTGGTGGCAAGATTGCACGTCTGTATATTAATCTTGCACGGAGCCTTGGCTCAGATGAAGCTACTCTCGATATTATGGGAATTGAGGTGTCAAGGTTAAATGCAAGGTTGCTGATTGTTGCACTGAATGGTCTAGCATATTCGCAAGTTCCAACTGATCTCGAAAAGGTAGCAATAGCAGTGGAAAGTGGTAAAATAGTCGTTGTAGGTGGTTTACATCCTGGCCAAAGCACGAACGCTACTTCAGCATTGATAGCTGAGAAGATAAAGGCGTCGAAATTTCTAAATGCTACTGACGTGGATGGTATTTATAATTCAGATCCAAACACAAATAAAAATGCAAAATTATTCAAAGAAGTTACGATAGAGCAATGCATGAAGATTCTTCAAAGTGGAAGCTCTATGGCTGGAACATACGACCTAATGGATATCGTTGCACTAAAAGTGATAGAACGCTCAAATATTTCTACCAGAGTTTTGCGTTCGGATGTAGCTAATATCAAAAATGCAATTAATGGTAAACATTGGATAGGTACTGAAATTGCACCAGTCAAGAAACGGTTTTAATATCGCCCTTGAATTCCTCTAGTCCATCTTTTATCATATTTTTGTAAATTTCTTCTCCCTTTTGTAATGAAAAAGGCTTTGATTGTGCCTTTGCATAGCCATCCTTGTCACAGATAAACAACATTGCTTCATCACCTTTGGTCATTTTACCTACAAGCATCTCTTCACCTACAGGTTCAAATCCTGTCTTTTGCTGTTTGATGGTATAAGTTAGCATTGCAAATCCAGCATAGTTAAATAGCTTCATCTGAGCCTTTCTCGCTCGTTCTTGACCTATGGTTGCTGCCTTGTGGTATTGCATAAATTATATCAACTTCTTTCTCTTTTTCTATGTATAATTCTTCCTTAAAATATTTGAACTTGCTTTTTGTGCCTTAGTGTAGTATAATATGCAGTAAATCTTTATAGTGTTGTACAGGGGATTACCACAAAAAAGAGTAAATCTTTGTATTACGATTAATTCACTACAAAGACTGGTATGAGTTAATTTACTTCTTCGGTCTGATCAAGATTTGGTTAGTTCAGTGCTTGGGTCCTTTACAACTCCTTAATAATATGAATATAAATAGTATTTATAATATAGCAGTAATGACTATTTTGGAGTTCGATTATGTCTGATTATATCTAAAACGTCATCAGCGTCTTCTGCCTCTGGGTCTAGTTCAAGGTATAAATTTAACATCTTTACTGCTTCAGTAGATTTTCCTCTCTTCAGTAATATCATGCCTTTATCTCTCATAGCGTCTGGATTATGCTGATCTATGGAAATTATCATTTCATTTGCGATCTCTGCTTTGTCCAAATCTTGCGATTCATAATAGCTTGCTTTGAGGTTATTTAACATTCGTATCATAACCTGCCCTACAGTTGCTTTTTCAACAAACGCATGAGTTAAAGAGACGTTTTGATGGGGATAGAACTGATCAAGCAATGCTTTAAGTGAATAGTCATCCATTATTCTGCCGCCATTAAATGGATCTATAATAATTTCAACATCATCCAAGATATGTTTGATTAAGAAGTGAGCAGGAAAATTAACAGGGTATAGTTTAAAATTCACTGAAGAAGCAATCCGCATGTACAATATCGATAATGTAATGGGAATCCCAGATCTATGTTGTAATACAATGTTAAGGTAGCTATTCAATGGATTGTAATAGTCTTGAACGTTTGCCTTAAATTGCTTGTCTTTAAATAGAAAGTTGTTGATTTGTCCTATCATCTGAGTAGGCCGCAGAGGCATAAACTTCTTGATTGATTGCCTAAGTTCCTCTCCCATAGTATCTATTTTTTTCAGAATAGAATTAACATCCAGATCAGGATATGCAAGAATCCTAGACATATGTAGAGCATATTCAGCTAATCTATCGGTATTATTCGACAAGGCGGCAGAGCTAACAACACTTGTTTTCCAATCTTCAATTAAAGACCGGAGGTTTTCGACAGACAATATAGGCGTATATGGTGATACTACTTACTTAAAATTTTGGTGCCTTCTAGATGAAATTAAGATGATATTTTTATTCATTATATCTGCGATCTAGCATAGCATCACAACCCATATGCTATTCATGACAATATTATAGTGACATTTGTAAATAAATTAGTCACATAGGTATTGAAATGATCAGGTAATATGCCACAAACATTACTGTATACTAGAAATCAGCAATTAAAGTTAGTTACAAACGATTAGATAGTGCCATCTATAATTTACGAACATGTATTTCGTCTTATGATAATACTTAGATCTAATCGATACTAATAATAATTATTTGTTGTACATAATTGTATCTTGGACAATTCGTTAATTCGTTACAAAATTAACCAGATGATAGATAATGGGGTAAATGTGACCCTGAGTCTTAGCGAGGACGTAGATCTTGAATCTGTTTCACAGCAACAGATGATGCTGGAAGCTATTGATCGAGCTATCACAGACACTGAAGTTAAAGGACAGATCAAGCCAATTTTAGAAGCAATTCTTGGATCTCAACCTCAGACTGTGATCAAAACATATTCACAAACAATCATTCAGATTACGATGCCAAAAAGGCGCTATGAGATGATGGGTAATCCTAAGGTAGGAGATCAGCTGTTGGTAGATATTAAAAAAGGAACTTGATGTAATAAAATTTGCTTCCATTACTCATAAATACGCTGTAGCGCAAGACTGGTATCAAAACAACACGAATTTAGTTAAAGTTTAGATTAACATGCTTCTCTTATGGTGTTGAATCTAGACCATTTCAACTGGAAAATAAGAGCTAAATGTATAACAGGTAGATATACAATTATATTTCACGTTACCTGAAAAGTTATCAGAAGAGTTTTGAGAATAAAAAAGGTATAACTGAATGGCTACCGAGGAAATATCATTCCTTAATGAGTCTGATTCTTACTGTGTATGCTTTATTGACATGATAGGATCTACAAAAGTTATTAGTCGGATTGCTACAGTTCCAGAAAAAATCAGGAATTATTACTCAATATTTCTAAATTCAATGTCTGCCATTATTAAAAAGCATGGAGGCATAATAATAAAAAATATTGGAGATAGTTTGATATTTTATTTTCCAAAAACTTCTGATTCCACGAATAGATCTGCTTTTTGGAATGTTATTGATTGCTGTGTAACGATGATGGCAGCATATAGATTTGTCAATTTGGAAATGTCTAAAATGGGGTTGCCACCTGTTAACTATAGAATTAGCGCCGACTATGGTAAAGCCATTATTGCTAAATCTGCTAGTTCACTGACATATGACCTCTTTGGCCCTGTACTTGATGTATGCTCAAAAATAAACTCAAAAGCTCCACCAAATGGTATGGTTATAGGAAATGATTTATATCAAGTCTTCAAGTCTTTTTTTTTAACTTCATCATCTGCCGACGATTATAATTTCAAAATGATAGAGGAACATTCTATCGTTGGATCGAAGCAGTCTTATCCACTCTATTCAGTTACCAGTAAATATACGAACTACAATACTAGTACTACTACTACAATTCAGCATACGGATAGCGAAAACATGCCAAAGTTGCAAAAAGAAAAACAAGAAAAAGAAAGAGATCAACTAAGCCAGCAGCAAGAAAACAAGTCTAAAAATAATATTCTGTTAATTGATGATGAACCAGATATAGTCTTTACCTATAAATCAATACTAAATGAAGAAGGATATAATGTACACGCATTTACAGACCCTAGGCAAGCATTGGGACACTTTAGTCAATTAGATCCGCTTTACTACAAATTGATCTTACTTGATGTTAGAATGCCTAACGCCAACGGATTTCAGCTATATTATAAGTTTAAAGCCATGAATCCAAATGTAAAGATAATTTTCGTTACTGCTCTTGATGTAATGGGAGAAGAGTTAGCAAGTATGCTGCCTGGTTTTTCAGCCGAGCATGATTTAATAAAGAAACCACTTAACAAGGATCAGTATATTAATAAAATAAAGTCAGTTTTATCTATATAATCAGCTAGAGAGAAAAAATTCCCCCTTTTAATATACCAATATAACAAATAAACAATATACTACTGCATTATCTATATTCTGTATTTACTCTACTATTCCATCAAAGACCAATGGATTTTGTTCCTGTTATGATCAATGTATAATTCTTCTATACTTCTGCTAGTTTCTATATTGGCTCTCCACTTGGCAATGGTCCATCTCTATCTACATTGTATTTCGTCAATTCATTAACAAACATATTCAAAACGACATTTCTACCTACTTTTTTTATTTTGATTTAGGAACATCAAATCTATAACCAATGATACCAATATTACTATCTTATCCTCAGTTTCTCTTACTGTATGTCCTATGTAAGGTGAATCCAGTACCGTATCTCCTCGGTTGAAATATTTGCGTGGTGTCATTTTACATACGTCACCTCATATTGTTATCTTATACTTGCTTACTGCATCTTTTCCTTCTTCCTTGTCCTTCTTCTTCACAAATCAAGCTGGCTGTAAATCCATCAAAGATTGCATATAGGATTCCTCCTGCTGCCGTCATGACATGAGGATTTTCAGTTCATAACATTGCCAATATTATAGTAGATCTATAGACGATCCGATTACTACTATTTCCATAAGAGATCGACAATAATGACATTATATTTGATCTTATATCAATACGATATTGAAGAATCATAAATGTCTTGAGCAAATAATCTATAGCTTTGATAAATCATAAATCAGTTATAGCTAACTAAATATCAACGCTAGACGATAAGATCTGAATGTTAAAAGAGATAAATTGTACTGCGAGGTCATCGTCGTACAATAGTATCATATCGAAACTTATTGAAGATTGCAGAAAAGAGTCAAATAAAGATAAGAGAATTGACATGCTAAATCAAATAAATTCAATGCTTCTAAAATCTGATCAGTTAATTATACCATCACAATTTACAGGTGAATATATTAATTTAATATTACATAAGGTAGAAGGAAAATTATTGCTGCTGGCTGGGAGCAAATAGAAATGATGTATCGTTTAATAGTCTACACCATTATAATAAATCATAATTACTTTTAATTGATCAAAAATACAGTATACTAAAGTAAAAGAGCATGCCTATAAAACTAGGATTGTATTGATGATAGAAGAAAAAAGAGAAGTACAGGAAAATGAAGAAATATCTTTCTCCAGTAAATCACAAAGCTATTGTGTATGCTTTGTTAGTATGGTAGATTCTACTGAAACCACCTTCGCAATTAATGACCCAGACAAAATTAGAAGATATTATTCTATATTTATCAATACAATGGCTGCAATAGCCAGAAACTTTGATGCAAAGGTTATCAAAAATACTGGTACAAGTTTGGTATATTATTTCCCTAAAACATCTAACCCCTATACTCTATCTGCTTCTAAAGATGTAATAGAATGTGGAATTACAATGATGGCAGCAAACAAAGTTATAAACATCAAGCTAAAGGAAGAAGGATTACCGTCCATGCATTATAAGATTAGTGCTGACTATGGTAGAGTTGAAGTCGCTAGATCACTAAGTTCTCCAGATACGGACGACTTGTTTGGTTCGACTATGAATGTTTGTGCAAAGATAAACTCTATGGCTCCTGCAAACGGTATGGTTATAGGTAGTGATCTATATTATATTGCAAAAGAATTCTCGTCGTCTTCTTTTTTTGGTAGTGGTAGTCAATATCATTTTAAAAAAATAGGAGAATATTCAATTAATCCTAGTTTTAAATACCAATATCCAGTATACTCTATATCACTACGTGAAGGAAAAGAATCCAATATTTTAGACTTGGAAAAGCAGATTCCAAAAGTACAAAAACCCTCTCATTCATTTCCTTCTTATCCTTCTTCTACTCCTACTACTCCTCAAGCAAATACAGAATTAAAACCACAACGTATGAATTATGAAGGCTATCAAGATGAAAATCAAGACGCTGTTCTAGGACAAGAAGCAACAGAAATAAAAGAACTAGGGCAACAACAAAAAAAGAAAGGTTCTCCTACCACTGCTGCTACTACCACTATCATGCTAGTAGATGATGAACCAGATATATTACTAACATACGAAACATACTTGACTAGCGCAGGCTATAATGTAGATGCCTTTACCGATCCTAGAGAAGCATTAATGCGTTTTGCACATGCAGATTCTAATACCTACAATTTAGTTCTAATGGATATAAGGATGCCTAATTTGAATGGCCTTCAACTATACTATAGGCTTAAGGCAATAAATCCAAACATCAAGATTTTATTTGTATCGGCTCTCGATGCAGCACAGGAGATGGTAAGTATACTTCCTAGTGTAGGGTTGGATGACGTTATAAGAAAACCGGTAGATAATGACCAATTTCTTTCTAAAGTAAAAAAAGCGCTTGAGTAGAATAAAGCAATTAGTATTTAATTCATTAAATATATCTTTTATCTCACTTTGCTTAATAAATATGCATAGGCATCGTCAATGGGATAATAAGTAAGGCAAACTTAATCAGATATTCCTTCTGATTCGTTAATGATCCTATCATCTTGAACCTATTCGTATAAACTAGTCTATTTACAAAATGAAAGTCTTTTCTCTGTCTTCGAGTTTTGCAATATGTCATATCATTAGTTGGTTTATGTCTAGGACTTAATGCATCTCTCTAAGGGAGTCAAAGCTAGTACATATTACATCAAATTATAAAAACCTCCTTCAAAACTAATTTCACACTAGTTTATAGTGTTGACCTGCTTTGTCTGTCTTTCTCTTTTAATCGCCTTGAACGAGTATTTGATACTGATTACAGCAAGAAAGGTACCTACTGAGATAAGGACGATTGTTCCTCCTGGAGCTAAATTCATAATGTATGATATTACTATTCCCCCAATTACAGACAAGACCGCAGTAAAAATTGATATCAATAATGTCTTCTTAAATCCCTTTCCAAGCATCATTGCGGTAATATTTGGGATTACTATCAACGAAGAGATAAGCAAAACGCCTACCAACCGCACGGAAGTGATCACGGTAACACCGGCAAGTACAACGAAAAGATAATTGAGCTTCGTAACATCTATTCCACTTACTTTTGCCTGTTCCTCATCAAATGCAATGTAGATGAATTTTCTATACGTCTTGTACATTATTGCCAATATAATCGAGCTGAGGACTAGAATCATCAATTGGTCATTATAGTTAATGAGTAAAATGCTTCCAAATAAGAAGCTGTATAAATCAAGTGAAAACCCTCCAGACAATCCTATCAATACTACTCCTGTTGCAAGCCCAGCTGATAATAATACAGCAACGGCAGAATCTCCTGGAATTTTTGTGGATTCTCTTAATTTGATGATACCTAGAGAAGCGAGAATAGAAACTGCGAATGCTGTCCATATTGGATATACATTTGTAAACAAACCAATCGCTATTCCTCCAAATGCAACATGTGATAGAGCATCACCATATAATGATTGCCTCCTTAAGACTAGAAACAGACCAATCACAGAGCAACTAACAGCAACGGCTATTCCTGAAATTAATGCACGTTGTATAAAACCAAATTGAAGAATCTCAAACATCATATTGATAATTACTCATCGTGATGTCACATAACAATGTAATCAACTGTCGATATTGACACTGGCATGAGTATTGTTGAGTTTCTGATTCGAATGCATACGCATATGTGCTTGCATAATTGATTCTGAATACATCTTTAACAATTCTGAACTTGCAAAGAATTCATGAGCATCGCCATGAAAGAACATGGTCCTATTAATGCATACTAGTTTATTTGCAAGTTTATTTATGGCGTCTAAATCATGTGACGACCATATTATGGTAACTTTATTCTTTTGATTAATTGTCTTTAGAAGAGAATAAAATTTGTTTTGTGTTTCTATATCAACGCTAGTAGTAGGTTCATCTAGTATCAACAACTTGGCGTCATTTACCAGGGCTTTTGCAATGAGTACTCTTTGTTGTTCTCCACCAGAAAGTTCGCCTATTCGCCTGTCTTTTAGATCTTCTAATTCCACGACTCTGATCGCAGAAATTATTTCTTCTTTAGATCTATGCTTATTTCTTCCATCAATGCCCAGTGATACAATTTCCTGTACTGTCGCAGGGAAACTCTGGTCAATTAGTCTTTGCTGCGGTATGTATCCTATCTGTTCAAGAGGTTTTTTACTTTTTTTAATGCTGACTCCAAATATTGTAATTTTCCCTCTATAATCATCTATTAATCCAAGCATGCATCTAAAGAGCGTGCTTTTGCCTGCACCATTAGGACCAATTATTCCGATTATATCACCCAGATTTACACTAAATGAAATATTGTCCAATACAAAAGAAGATGGTGATGAATGACCATCATAACCATAGGATACATTTTTGATAGATAATACTTCTTTTATTTCTTGCACCGCAATCCTTCCTTTAGAGCAGATAGATCTTGATACATCTTTTCTAGATATCCCATTCCTCGTTGCTGTTCTTGTTTGTTTATGCCTTCAATTGGACTTGGAACCATCACTTTGCCATTAGGAATTTCATCTGCAATTGCCTGAGATGAACGAGGATTG
>JBJMFM010000076.1:0-8928 GCA_045808425.1 Nitrososphaeraceae archaeon
TTAGCATCATCTCCTTGATGTCATCTAATCCTTCAATCCTTGAGAAAACTCAGAGTGCTCGTTCTCTTAAACCTAAGAGCTCAATTTCATATGCCTCCTGTGATTTGTGCCTTTTGAGAAAATTTAACATGACCTATCAATTATGGAACCATACTGTATCTTACCTTTGCTGTGAATCATTGTAGGTTACGTTTAGCCAATTCTACAATTTTGGGGGTTAACATGTCAGCTTTATCTTCAGGATATTTGTTTTCGGTTAGAACATCGTAAACAGCTATACATAATTTCTTTTCACAGCTTGTCTTTGTCTTCCAGCCTACAATTTTTGTTTCTTCTTTTACTCTGTCAAATATTGATTCTGTGATGCTTTTTGAAGTAGTTTTATCATCCTTTATTGACTGTAATTCCTCATATACAGCAAATTCAAATGGTGTAGAAAATCCAAGTTTTTTTCTTTGTTTTTCTGTATCTAGCGCTTCTTTGTAAATCTGTGCTAAAATGTTAAAATAGCTGGCATCATCCTTTCTACGCTTTTCTTCTTGCTCTATTATTTTCTCCAGTCTTTCTCTTAATTTCTCATAGTAGGCTGGATTTGTGGGCGCAAGCTCTTGGATTGGTAATAAAAGTTTAAGACTGGAGGTACATCATGCTAAAACTTTCAATGAAATTTGCGAAGAAAACAATGTATCTACAGTAGAACAAGCTCTGGACTGCAAAGAACTATGGAATACAAAGAACGGAGTTTCTATATGCTATAGCTGCCACAAGGACGTGGAAAAGCTAAGGACAAAATTAAGGAATATGTTTTGGCTAGAGAATACGTATACATAAACAAGTTTTCGGGGAAGGTCATGTTCAATGCTTGGCATTAGCTATTTTGTTGGTTTGCCTGGTAGCTCAGCCTGGTAGAGCGTTGCCTTGATCATAATAGCTAAAAGAAAGTATGATTATAATACGACATGAAATCTGACACCTTCCCCGCATTATTGACCAAGACAGAGCTTGAATGGTTAAATGGAAATATTCGGTTGTCTTATGCATATCAACGAAAAATAAAGAGCGATATCAAGAAGAAAATTCGAATCCTGCAAGAACTTGAGCTGCCATTACTTATAGACAAGGGATTTATCCCCCAAACCATAGGTGTTACATCTAATTGTAACACTGTTACGGCTAATTGTAACAATGATATGACAGGAAAAACCCCCAATTCTTCCCCCTTTTTACAAAACAAGAGAGCCTTGGCCGGGATTTGGACCCGGGACCTCTGCCTTACCAAGGCAACGCTCTACCAGGCTGAGCTACCAAGGCAAACCAACAAAATAGCTAATGCCAAGCATTCAACATGAATATAGGGCTTCATTAAGGTATCTTTTTTCTAGCTTTGTAAGGTTTAATTACAGTATTTACAGCTAAATGAATCCATGAGGCTAGCGGGGGTTGTAGAGCCTGGCCAAATAGGCTAACAATGACTTTGGAAACGCGGGACTTAAGATCTCATAATGGGTAATCCCGTCCCTCAGGGGTTCGTGGGTTCGAATCCCACCCCCCGCACCTTTTTATTCTTGATTAACTTTCTTCTTGAATTCTGTTATCATTTTGATAAACTGCCTGTGAAGCCTATCATCCCCAGATAATTCTGGATGGAATGCAGTACCAATAATGTTCTGCTGCTTCACTGCAATAATATTATTGTTAAATCTAGCTATTTCGTCTACCCCAGTTCCAACCTCCCTAACAATAGGAGATCTGATAAATATTCCTCTGAATGTACCCCTTCCTAGAATAGGGATTTCTAGATCAGCCTCAAATGAATCATTTTGTCTTCCAAATGCATTTCTTTCAACAACAATGTCTAAATTATGCATTAGTTGTTGTTTGATTTCACCCACTACTCTATCATATGCATGTTTTGAAAGCATAATCATTCCAGCACACGTTCCCATCACAGGCATGCCATTAGATATACGTCTTTTGATAGCTTGTAGTGTTCCTCCTTGTATCGCAATTAAATTACTGATAACTGTACTTTCACCTCCAGGTAAAATCAAACCATCAACTTTTTCAAACTCTTCAGAATAACGAACGGCCTTTACAGTGCCTCTTACATTCATATGTTCTAATGCATCTTTAGTTGCAGTCATATTCTCTTCAATGTCACCTTGAAGTCCCAATACTCCGATTGTGACTTCACCCTTCAACTAGAAGGACCTCGTTCCTGCATTTTCAATTCTAGGTTCTTTGTATCAAGTCCAAGTATGGATTTTTTCTCATCAACCATTTTTTGTGCCTCAACTACAATCTTTGGATTATCAAAGTACGTGGTAGCAAGTACTATTGCTCTCGCCCGTTCAGCTGGATCAACTGCTTTGAAAATACCAGATCCTACAAACACGCCATCACATCCGAGGTTCATTAGAAATGCTGCATCTGCAGGGGTAGAAATTCCACCTGCTGCAAAATTTACCACAGGTAGTCTACCCAGACGAGCAGTTTCTTCAAGAAGTGTAAAAGAAACTTTTAAGTCTCTTGCAAATTTTACTAATTCTTGATTATCCTGATCTTGAAAAATTGATCTTATTCGCCTGATCTCGTTATTTACCATCTTAATATGAGTAACGGCTTCAGCAACATTACCAGTTCCTGGTTCACCTTTTGTTCTAATCATTGCACAGCCTTCTTCGATTCTTCTTAAAGCCTCACCAAGGTTCTTGGCACCGTTAATAAATGGCGTTATATAATCCCACTTCCAAAGATGTCTTTCTTCATCCGCAGGAGTCAAAACTTCACTTTCATCTATCATGTCTATCCCGCTTGATTCCAACACTTTTGCTTCAGAAGCGTGACCAATTCTACACTTTGCCATTATGGGAATAGTAACAGCATCCATAATATCCGTAATTACCCTGATACTTGCAGTTCTAGCAACACCACCTGCTTTTCTTACATCATATGGAAGTTTATCTAAAACCATAACGGCAACTGCACCAGCCTCTTCTGCTATCTGTGCTTGTTCTACATTAGTAACATCCATAATTACGCCATGTTTTTGCATATGGGCAAAACCACGTTTAATTAAAGTAGTTCCTCTAGCTATGTGAGCATTCTTGAAGGTTGTGGACTTTAAGCCCATGGATTCAGGTTCAGCCGCCACAAGGGATATGGTCATTACTCTCAATTCTTAGAAAGCTCTATTTAGTTATTAGTTTTCCTATTGCTTATTGTTATTAATATTTTCGGTTATGAGACAAAATTCCAATATTTATCATTCAGTTTATTTAGTAAACAAATTAATGAATTAGCCATTATATTATTGGATATACTACTACCAATTTGAAATACAGGTTGAGAAATGGAAAATGTCTCGTAAATGAATAAAAATCAAAAATCACATAGATAATGTGAAAAGTATAATAAGTTAGAAAAAACAAAATATATAACAATACATTGGCAGATATTACTAGAGATACACACATTGAAGATGGAACCAGTTGTGATAAATGTGGCAATCCTATTGAAGCCTGTATGTGTACATGTCCTTATTGCGGCGAGCTAGATGCTTGTGAATGTTGTCTGTATGATGCTGCAACTGGTGGTGGATGATCACTTTAGGTTTTATTTTCCTATTTATTCTAAAGCATTAAAAGCAGGTAAATAGAAGCTACATTTGAAAATGGCCCAATCAAAAATCTCAGATTCTTTAACGTGGGTTATAGGTGGGGCTCAAGGAAGCGGAGTTGATTCTGCTGCCAATATTTTCTCTAAAGCCTGTTCACAGGGCGGCTTACAAATTTTTGGTAAACGAGAATATTATTCTAATATAAAGGGTGAACACAGTTACTTTACAGTAAGAGTTTCTTCAGATCAGCAAATTCGTTCGCACGTCGATGATATAGATTTGCTCGTTTCATTTGATGCTGAAACAGTACTCAGACATGGTAACAGGGTAAGCAAAGGTGGAGCTATAATTTATGATTCAGATTCTGCCAATACAACGATTCAAGAAGTTCGAACTATAGATGAACAAGCTTCTAAAAGTATTATCGAGCTGTTGGAAAAGAACGGTAAGCCATTAACTGTTCAGGGAATGCTTACATATGCCGAGGATAATGGAGTTATACTTTACAAGATCCCATATTTTCAGCTGCTCAAAGAATATTCAGAGAAGACCAATGATCATGCTCTGAGCAAACTCACAAGGATGATCAATGTAATGGCATTATCGGCATCAATGGCAATTTTGGACTTTGATACAACAGTATTGTCTAAAGCAATCAGATATGTATTTAGAGCAAAACCAAAGATTGCAGATGTTAATGTTGCAGCAGCAAATTACGCCTATAATTATATTAAATCTAGATTCAATTCAACAGAGTTTAGGTTTAAGTTGTCATGTTTACAGCCATCTCCTAACACTATCCTCGTACAGGGAAATCAATCGTCTGCAATGGGGAAAATAACTGCAGGATGCAGATTTCAGACATATTATCCCATAACCCCAGCGAGTGATGACAGCGAATTTTTGGAATCTAATCAGATAATAGAACAAACCTACGATGGTAAAAAAGATTCTATAGTAGTTGTCCAAACAGAAGATGAAATTGCTGCGATTACTATGGCAATAGGTGGCGCATTGACAGGTGCGCGTGCAGCGACTGCTACTTCAGGTCCAGGTTTCTCATTAATGGCTGAAGCATTAGGTTGGGCTGGAATTAATGAAGTTCCCATAGTCGTCTCGCTTTACCAGCGTGCAGGTCCATCTACAGGTCTTCCTACGAGGCATGAGCAGGGTGATTTAATATTTGCAATTAATTGTGGACATGGAGAGTTTCCAAAAATTGTCTTTGCATCTGGAGATATTGAAGAAAGTTTCTATGATACGATAAAGGCATTCAACTTTGCAGAACAATATCAGATGCCAGTAATACATATGCTTGACAAAGCAATCGCAAATAGCATCATGACATGCAAGGTTTTCGATCAGCATAGGGTCAATATAGATAGAGGACGATTAATAGAAAATATTACTCCACCAGCTGAGCATGGAGTCAGTGGAAATTATCCAAGATTCAAACTCGGTGGAAATCCAATATCATCGCGCATAAAGATTGGCACAGAAAACGGAATATTTTGGAATACAGGAGATGAGCATAATGAAGAAGGTCATATCAGCGAAGATCCAGATAATAGGATCAGAATGATGAACAAGCGGATGAGCAAACTGGATGTTGCCTTAAATGAAATACCAGATGAAGATAAAGCAATATCCTACGGTCAGGACGAGTCATCTGCTGGTATGACAATAGTAAGCTGGGGATCTACTAAGGGCGCAATTTTAGATGCAGTAGACCGCCTTATAGCTGAAGGAAAGAAGATTAAGTTTGTTCAAATCAGACTAATGCATCCATTTCCGACTATACTCGTAAAAAAAATGCTAGAGAATACTAAAGTTTTAATAGATATTGAAATGAATTATACATCCCAATTGGGATTGCTAATAAAGCAGAATTTGAATCGTGAAGTAGACTATAGAATTGTCAAATATAATGGCAGACCTATGTCGTCAAGTGAAGTTTATAATGCTTTAATGCATATAATTACTGGAGACGCTTCTAGGAGAATTGTATTAGAATATGGCACTTAAATTATCTGACTATAAAACAGATGTTCATAATGATTGGTGTCCTGGTTGTGGAGACTTTGGCATTTTAAATGCAATCCAGATGGCTTTGTCAGATATGCAAATTCCTTTGCATAGGACTGCAATATTCTCTGGAATAGGATGTTCAGGTAAAACACCCCATTTTATTCATACTTACGGAATACATACCTTGCATGGCAGAGTTTTGCCATTTGCTCAAGGTGCAAAACTATCCAATCCTGACTTAGAGGTACTGGCTGTAGGTGGAGATGGCGACGGTTTAGGAATTGGAGCCGGTCACTTTGTGAGTTCTGGAAGACGAAATGTAGACATGGTCTACATAATATTCAACAACGCTGTTTACGGGCTAACTAAAGGTCAAGCTGCACCTACTCTAAAGTTAGGAATGAAAACAAAATCATTGCCACAACCAAACGTAAATAATTCTGTTAACCCAATAGCTCTTGCACTAGTCGCAGGATTTACTTTTATTGCCAGAGGATATTCCTATGATGTAAGACATTTAAAGGACTTGATCAGAAAGGCAGTTGAACACAAAGGGCTGGCTTTTATAGATGTATTACAGCCTTGTCCAACTTATAATGACATTAATACAAAGGAATGGTTTCAAGGGTTAGATAACATTAATCCTGAAAGTGGTAAACAAATGCCTAGAATATACAAACTTGAAGAAATAGGATATGATGGCGTAGTGTACGAACCAAACGAGGTAAATACTAAGATGGCCCAGGTAATAGAAAGATCAAATGAATGGGGTAATAAGATCCCTGTAGGAATTTTTTACCGAAATGAGCATATCCCAACATATCAAGAGAGAATTGTTGCCAGGATACCAAATTATATAGAAAACCCACCATCAAAGCAGCATATTTCAGATCTAAACAATAAGCCTGTTGCTAAAATAAACAAACTTTTGGATGACCTTAGAGTCGATAAATGAATGGTATCGACAACCTTAATTTTTGTTTACTACGTATATTAATAGTACAAGGATCGTGATGACATAATTTTTTACTATAGCATCTAATAGTTAATTTAGTCCGTGTTTATCCATGATAAATATCATATAAGAATTAGCATCATTGAGATACCAGGAATCGGCTCTACAAAGTTACGGACCCGTAGTTGTCTTATTATCATATGACGGCCACGTTAGAACAGCCGTGTTGATCCTCTCTATATACATGGATATAAAAGTCTAGGTAGTAAAAAGTCCTATTAATTTAGAATAAAAAGAAAGAAAGAAAGGTTGGGTTGCATTTCTGGTTAATCCCACTTACTCCACGCAGCCATCCATCTATATGTCCACGTGTTTAATTTAGCACCTAACGCTGCTATTGGCACAGTTAACACCGCGCTTGCACCAGAACCTAGTGCTACAGGACTATTGTAGAATTTACCGACCTGGGGCTCAATAGGTGTCATATATGGAGGAAGTGTGGGTCTCGGATACTTAAAGGCGACTTCTAGCGGGTCCCTTATCAACAATAGGTTTATCATGTTGAACATCGGAAGTGACAGACCTATCAAAGTTCCGCCAATAATTATAGCAGCATGCTTGTTGCGTCTTGTAGCCCAATATGTAAGATCTAACAACATTGCTGATGGTATCCATACTGGTGTTGTCACGAAGTCATACGGATATCCTAATGCAAACCATGCACCTTTTGCAACCCATGTATAGATCGTCATAATTGTTGCATAGTATGTGGCGGTTCCTGGAACTCCTGTAAAGAGCATGTAGTATATCGCTCCTACTGCAAGCATAGTGGATTGTGAGATCGAAAATACTACGAATGAAGTCCAAGCCCAGTCGGTGTAGAAGATATAGTCTCCTGCATTAATTGTTAGTAGAGTGCTGTTTACGGCGACTACAACTATGAATAGATAGTGCGTTGTGCGTCTAAGCCAGACCATTACAAACCTACTCTGTAGCAGGTTGTATATAAAATTTTATTCCCGTTGGATATATCTTATGGAGAGAAGAATGAATAAATCATCATTATAATATCAAAAGCTTTTTGGATGATAAAAAATGTTAAAAAATTTTGGGTTAGGCACGAACTGTTTTTTCGCCTGTGATTTTCATAATGAAAAAGAAGCCCAACGATTCAATTACTGTAAGTACAGAAAGAGCATACATACCACTAGGCAAGGGGTACGCCCAAGGATAAACCGTTACACCCACGTAAACTCCACCTGCAGTTGCAGCCCAGCATAGCGCAAAGCCCAGAATGTAGACCCCTTTCATATTTTCAACTCTACGCCCAATCATTCGTTCAACATCGTCTCGGCTTTCACCACGGCCTCCGCCTCCACGTGTGCCACCAGGACCATATCCTTTTGGTAAAGTCATTATATTTACAGTCAAAATACACCTTTTTAAATTTTGCTATTGGTTTGAAAGTCTTACTGACATTCCATACATTTGTTATAGTTCAGGCCATGTAGCGAATGATGTGACCAATAGCTATACAGAGACATATCTAAAAAAGTCCCGCATTATAATGGGCTACTCAACTAGTAGAGCATCATAACAATAAAAAAATAATGGTGGCTCAAATCCAAGACCAATTTTGCAAGCTATTTCGGTTATCCTCTTATGTTGAATTCGTCTCGTCTATGCGTGTTTTTTCTTTTTTTATGGAATAGATCTGCTATACAGTTTACCTTCTAATGCTAGCTTGTACATCTCAGCGACGTATGGGTTCTTTGCAGGCGTTTCTGCACCCAATTCTACTAGACGTGCATATACTCTTACTACATATGCAAGAGCACCCATGAAAGCCACTACGACTCCCATATTAAACATCCAATGGTTGGGAACTGAAAATATCTCCTCTACGAACCAAAAGTGCCACAGCTCATTGACTCCAATCGTGAACATGGTTGCCAAGTAACCTAGAATAGTTAACTTGAGACCCGTATTCATAGAATTGTTTGGACCTCTGAGAATTGGTACTCTTCTGTCATACATAGCCACAAATCCCCACCCTAATGGAAGGGCTACAAAGTGACTGTACAACCACCAGTGCGCTGGAGTAAATGCACTATCTCGAATAGCTGTTTGGTGCAATGATCCATCTACAAAGTTATCTACTTCTACTGATGCAGCAATTGAACCTAGCATTATGACCATGATATAGATCTTCTTTAGTCTTTGGATTTCTACTTCCTTTGGTATAAGTGCTGGCATTTGTGCCATTTTTACTCGTCAAATGATGATGCTTGCTAAGTGATATATTAACTTGACATTCCAAGTTATG
>JBJMFM010000077.1:0-8911 GCA_045808425.1 Nitrososphaeraceae archaeon
ATGCGAGAAAAAAACAAATCAAAAGTAACAACAACTCTCATTATAGTAGGTGGCGCACTAAAACAGTAGCAACACTCTTGACAATAATTGTAACGGGATATGTAATAATGGGACTTGGTATACTGAGAGCTATACAGAGGAAGTATACATCCAAAATTTTCTACACTAGACCTTAAAGACTAATTTGAGCAGTCGCAAATCAAGTATGAAGAACATGTTCTGAAAGTTGACGCAGACGTTATAAATGATCTACTAATTCGTCAGCCAAAAAAATCCTCTATCATACCAGTCTATATGCTGGAAGCCTTTACCAAAGAATCGCAATCATTACGTAACACATCAAGAAACAACACTAGAGATGCTTAAAGATGAACATTTAGATCATAAACATACGAATGATTACTATTTATCGCAGGAGGAACAACAACTTGAGGAACAAAGACGAGAAGTAGAAGAAAAGAAAATACCGAGAGGCTTAAACAATTACAAGCTTCCAACTTGAAATAATTGGAGCTCTGACATTAGCCGGGTTCATACCAGGAGCAGTTCATGGATATGTAGGTGGGCCAAAAGTATTGCCTGCTATAGGCGGTGCAGTAGCAGCTTCAGAACAGCAGACTGGTTATACAGTAAATTCAATCTCCTCTATAGATGGCAATTATTTTTTTAACTTATCACCAAGAAAATATACTGTGTTGGTTGCTTATCCTGATGGAACCAACAAGAAGGTAAGCAATTATGTGGTAGAACAGGTATCTGCCTACGGTCTTGATTTTAAATACTAAAACGAACTTAATTCTTATTTTGTATGAGGGATCTGAAGGAATCCTAATTACAAATCTTATAATGAGAATCAATTGCAGCTAGATTTCTAAACGATGGGCTGTAAAAATGCTTATAATGACGTAAAGCTTATGCGGATTGATTGAATCACGAAAAAAAAGCTAAACCTTCAATCATAATTGCAACGGCAACCGTTGCTGTAGTGATCGTATCTGCCGCTGCTATGATTCTTGGATTACAAATCCAAATGTCCCATAACGTATTAGCACAAAGTGCCAGGAGTAACGGAACAGCAGCAGCAGCAAATACTGTTGCAAGAGTTACCCCAAGCCAATCAACTAACAAGACATTCTGGATAAGTACAGTACACTTTGATGGGACAACAACCATATATAAGGGCGTAGGATGTGATAATTGCACTCAGAATACTCCACCGCATCCAGCCGAGGCGTTTCCAAATACTACGCTACCTGCTGGACCAGGGCTCGCGTTAAGACCCCCCAACAAAGTAGGAGCCTGGGATATGAGAGCATTTACCTTTGCTCCAGATCAAATAGTTGTTAATCAAGGCGATACAGTCACTCTTCACTTCTTAGGTGTACAAGGTCCCCATCATGTCATAACTGTCGAAGGTGTTGGAACCTTTCCACTTGATAGAGGACACATCCACACAGTATCGTTTATCGCGGACAAGCCTGGATCAATAATGTACTGGTGTAGCGTACATGTGCCGAACATGATTGGCGAGATATTAGTACTTTCTAAACCAGTATAGTAGATAACAAGTGCCCAAAAGGTGCTCGCTCTATTACTTATTTTTACAATAATTCGACGTATAAGAAAAAGCCAAAAGATGATTTTTGCTGGAATACGGAAGACACGTACAGACTTCTAGCAGCGATATCACGATATAAATAAATTTCATTAGCTCACAACAATATTAAAACTATTCTAATAGTATTCTGCTAAAAAGACTTCTATATACGATTAATAATAACAAGAAAAACCATTCTATCTGTATATATATAAAATCGATATTACAAGAATAATAGATATTCAGATTCCCAGCTGAACTAAATTTTAAAAACAAATGAATATGTCCAGACTAAAAAAGGTCGTCCTTTTAGCGCTGGGATCTTCAACAACATGAAATCCTCGAACAAGAACGTGATATCTAATTCCTAGAGAGCGGGAAAATGGCATAAACCGCTTCATTACAGTGTCAAAGTATATTTGTAGAAATTGTAAACATATATGGAACCTTAACGTCTATAATCATTGATCTTTTTTGATACAAAACAGTTTTCCTATGAGAGAATGGCATGTCAAGCACATGGAAAAGACAGTAATTAAGTACGTAACAGGATTATCTGCTAATGCTACTGCGTGGGAGAAAAGGCAGAATAAGCGCTACGGCAAAATAGCAAACGTTTGTAGACAAATAGAATATGACATAAAGCAGGGAGTCACGAATGAACAAGTTCTTTTTATTCTCAGAAAGATTAGAAGTGATTCCTCTTTTTGTAGTCTTCAAAACAATGATAGTTCCATGGAAAGATTAAACGAACTTGATAAACACTTTCTGCCATTAAAGGAAGAAAGGCCTATTATCGAAAGATAGGTATTAACGAAAGCGGAAGAATCTGATATAAGAATAGGCGTTTATATTTAAAACCCTCTGATATTGTATAACATACATTATGGATAGCGAATTTGATCTATCTGCTAGGTGTCTGAAGTGTAGTCATCAAAAGGTTGATCATGACAGAAACGCTAGTAGAGATAAAATGAAATGTTTAATTGGCAATTGTAACTGTAAGACCTTTGTTCCGGACAGAAAATATTACAGGACAAGCAAGAAGTGAAAAGATAAAGAGCAAATTTTAATCTGACTGTTTATCATATTTATTACTGTACTTCCTTAATCCTGATTTCATTATTTTCTGTTGCCTATATACTCCAGGACAATAATCTGATCCAAACCTCTTTGCCTTGATAGCAATATAGCAACCATCTAAATACAGCAAGTCTACTGGCGCTGTACTGTCATAAGAGCTGTATCTTTAATTGAAAAAAATAATTTGCAATTATGAAAATTATTGGCGGTAATTTTTGATTCTTCCGAAGATATCGATCCAGTTTCTTATCTTTACATGGGAAATGTTATTTTGCAGTATAATTATTATCAATGTTTATGATTTCAATACGTTTGTCAAATACTAGAAGAATGGGTTTTAATACATATGATATAATTGATTTAAAATAATAACGACGATGATATGAATATACTTATATTAACTCATTTGTATAGCAAACCACAAAGGTAAAATGTATAAAAGATTGATACTAGCAGCTGTTACTATAGCAATAACGGCAGCGGCATTGATGACAGGAATATTCACAACAACCTTAACACAGATAGCTCTAGCACAACGTAATTCTACTAATCCTGCAACATCTTCTAATATTCAAAGTGCTTCTCCTTCAAACAGGACAGGAACAGATGCTGCTGAAAGTAATTTTCTAGTATATGAAAACTCTACTTTTGGTATGAAATTGCAATACCCATCGAATTGGGCAAAGCAAACAGCTGGTCAGGCAGCCACTTTTGTTCTTCTAGGTAGCGGTCAGAACAATCCGGAACAATTCCTTGCTAAGCTTAACGTAACCGGCATTATGGGATTTCCTCCAAATGTACCTCTAAAGGCAATGGCAGATCGTGTTGTTGATGGTTACAGGCATTTTCTTAGCAATTTTCAAATTGAGTCATATACTAATACTACTCTTGGAGGTAATAACGCTATAAAAATAGTGTATACATACTCAGACTCGAAAAACACTAACATTAAGGCAACAGATATTGCAACAGTAAACAACGATAGATTATACGTAATTCAGTACTACGCAGAATCGCCAAAATACCAAACTTATTTACCAACACTTCAGAAAATGATTGATTCATTTCAAATTACAAAATAGCTTGCTCACGTTATGACTGTTGTCTTTGTATTAGCAATACCTTTGATTTTGCCGTTGTCATATGCTGATCACAGATCAAAACAGCCATCTCTTTTGCATGCTAAAATACGATTCCATCAGCCAGGTCTCTCTCATCCTTTATATAACAGCAGAGAAGAATCCTATATATCTTTGAAAAATAAATAATTAATCATTAGCAATCATGGCAAATAAGAGTGAACAAGAAGTACTCTTTATAGAAGAAAAGATAGAAAACTTTCTAAGAGATAATCCATCTAGATCATATTCGAAAAATGAGATAATAAATTTACTTTCAGCTGATCCATCTAACAGAGATAAAATCAAAAATATACTAGATGAAATGGAAGTGCGAAGCTCCATTGGAGATATAAAGTCACCATCTGTGTACTCCTCGTGCAAAGGTGGTACCATATATTTCCAATGGAGATAGGCTCCGTGAATATTTTTGAAATGTAGTTTTTTTCTGAAATATAGTTACGTTTGGATGACAAAGCATAGAATGTATATTTTACCAGATCTATACTCAATACTGTAACAACTTTTTTATTGCATTCAGCTCTTCTTAAGCTGTATGACAATAAAAGGAGACGAACATATACACCATCCAGTTTGCGAAGTCTGTGGCAAAGAATTTAGCAATACTCATGATTTAAGCGTACACATAGACGAAGAGCATAGAAAATAGGATAAAATAAATTATGAATGTTACCGGCACTTATTATTGTAATAAGAAGCATTTATTAAACTTAATAGAAGAAATTGGTTTATATAGTGAAAATCCTCAGGAATAGATATATTTCCATTATCTTACAACTTGGCTAGTTGCGTGAGGTTTTATGTCTGTTAGCAAACCCTTAGATGATCTAACTAGGACTAAAATAGTGTATATGATATTTAGTAAACAGACGGAAGAAGCATTAGAACATCTAAGCACGTTCTATAATATAGATCCTCCCCAAATAGTAGTTGGGACTGTAAAAGGAAAACGAAAGACGGTGCATGCTGTTTATGTTCAAAAAGAAAGTAAAATCTATGCAACAAACTCAGAAATCTTTTACAATCCTTTTGTAGTATTACATGAGTTTTATCACCATATAAGGACAAAGGCAGGTGTTCATAAAGGGTCTGAGAAGAATGCTAACATGTACGCAAAAAGCTTCATTGATGCATACTATAGTACAATGAGGAGATAAAACGCAATTAGAGTCAGAAAGGCAGTGTAACAAAAAATGCTTGCTACTTTGTATTAGATTACAGAATATTTTTTCGTTAAAAAGACAAAGGTAACTGCCGCTTATATAGATTGGATGACTGCAAGAGATTATCGACGTCGATTATAAATTATGGAAAAGCACAACTTGTATGTTCCAATTAAGACCTATGCTGGAAAAATGAGAATAAGCCTGAGCCTTTCATTATAGCAAATGGGACCTCTATTACGTCTAGTACTGTCATGGTTTTGGATTTGCTTTTTCACAAGTTATTTAACCCAGACAGATTTGCGCTATTGTCATCTCTAACCTTTATATATACAAATTATGTCAATAAACATTTATGACTGCTACTACTTTTCTGGTATTTTACCGATTTAAAGCAATGAGTAAAGAACAAAAAGAAAAAGCTGAGAATGAATGGGGCCAGCTAAAAAACAGCCTGCCTTCTGGAATAGAGCTTGTCGGCGAATATATTCACGCATGGGGAACAGAATATAATGGATTCTTGCTATTCGAATCTGAGAGTTCTGATTCTTTTTTTGATTGGTGGTCAAAGTTTAAAGACAGTATCAGATGGTATGTGGAAGAGACAAACACAATAGTAGCAAGAAGAAGATGATAATGGTAGAAACACCACTTTTTTTAGCAATTAAAATGGCGGGAATGTTTCAGCCTGTTTGGTCTGAAATCAATATTGATTTTTCCGTTGTGGGCGTGAAAGTATTCTGAGAGGATATGTCTCCCATCTTTGCTGTTAGAGACATCCATTCTGACTGTAATATGTTGTACAGTTTGTTTTGTATTTTCATCTATAAAAGCCAGTTTGATCATGACTTTTTGACTTGATATAATATTTGCTGGCTCGGCTTGAAGGCTTAACATTATTTTTCTGTTTCCTACACTTGCATCAGGTGGCATCATCATATGTTGCGCGAACACATCTATAAGAGGGAAAATAAATGACAAGAGTATTATAGACAGAAGCAGCTCTCTGAGAATCATATTATAAGTACTTGCATTGGCAGTACTACTAAGAATCCTACGTAACCAATTATAAAACACAGTGATATCTTCATCTTTTGTACATCTATTTCTTGATTCGATTGACATGTGCAGTTGCATAGCGTGTTTTTTAGAAGGTCGATAGATAGATCGCGGCAATTCAAACAACAATACTTCTCTTTTCTGTCTTCTTACTCTTACGAGTCAATTGCTGCCTCATATAGCGCGGTAGTTAAAGCCGAAATAATTTGAATTTCAATATAGTAATTTATTCAAAAGCTAATGTCAATGACTATAATGGATATAGTTATTAGCAAGCAGCAGTTTTCCTTATGTGATGACACATATTGCAAAAGTCATAGAGATAATTGGTAGTTCTGACAAGAGTTGGCAAGATGCAGCTCAGTCTGCCTTGAATGAAGCTACTAAGACGTTGCATGGGATAACAGGTGTAGAGGTTGGTGATATGACAGCAAAAGTAGATCCAAGTAGTGGAAATATTACTGAATATCATACGACCGTGAAAATAGCATTCGGTGTAGAACACTAAGTACTACCGTAAACTATGTTATTACTGTGGCTGTAACGATATTAGATGTGTAGCAAACCAAGAATGATATAATATGCTATAACTGTGGTTATGTTATTCTAGACTTTTAATTATTTTTGATCTGCAATTTAGGACTATACAATACTGGCCATTAATTCGAAGCATCTATATCTATATCTATGAGATACATTGTACAACGATGTCAGCTCCTACTACCGGTACTAACAGTGACGCGAGTACAGCACATCATTCTGACGATCCAAGGAAGATTTTGATCGTAGACGATGACTCAGATTTGACTTCGATGTTTAAGATGGTCTTAGAAATGAATGGATTTGAAGTTGACGTTTATAATGATGCTTTGTTAGCATTATACGACTTGAAGCCCAACTCATATGGTATGGCATTATTAGATATTAGAATGCCAAAAATGAATGGATTTGAATTGTACAAAAAAATGCAAGATATCGATAATAATATGAAAGTATGTTTTATTACGGCATTTGAAGATTACAATGATGAATTCAGACAATCCTTCCCTCAACTTGATGAGGCAAAATGTTTTGTCAGGAATCCAAAAGCGATAGAAGATCTAGTAAAACATATAGCAACAATTCTCGGATAGTTTGCCATAGTGACTTCTATGTCCTTATCATTAGGAAAGGGGCTAGATAGATGATGATGTGCCATTTGTTATATGAAAAGATCCGAGGACATTTCTAACATTCAAAGTTGCATGAAGACTAATTATGAGCAATAAAAATCTTGGATCCCTTTGTTTTTGATATGCCGCGACGCAGAAGAATAAAGAAGATGTAAAATGGGCAGGTCTATTATTTTTAATTTTAGTATTATTTTTTCTAAGGAAGTGCTTGCTAGGCAGGTAAAAAATACCGATAATACTAACATCTTTTCCTTCATTATAGCATAGTAACATGAAAGGACGTTATTATTTATTCCAAGGTGAATATGCAAGGAAGTAAAAAGCAGGATGAATAGAGAGTCCCATTATCTTTTCTGGCTGAATCTTTATTATAATTCGTTTATGTTTTGGTTTTCTGTAGTAATATTTTCCGATACCGAGGTACTTCTTGGCAAGCCGTTTGAGGTGCTCGTCTGCTCCTTCTGTAGTCTGCTCAACGACTATCCCTTGTATTGATACCATATTGAACGGGTTGTTCTGTTCGACAATAGATATTGCTATCCTCTTATCATTACTTAAATGCTTATTTTTAGCTGAAGTCTCAAAAGTGTTAATCAAGATCAAATCCTCTACCATTTCTGCCCATACAGGAGTTATATGTGGTGAACCATCTTTTGACAAAGTTGCGACAAACGCCAGGTTTCTGAATTGAAAAAGATGATGCAAGTCTTCTTTATTTAATTTTGTTGTACCAGCATGTATATCGTCTGACTCCGATGCTATTTTTTCATCGTATCCAGCAGACAAAGGCGAAGGAGGAGAGTCAGCTATTTCTACTGAAGTTGTTATTTTTCTCCTTGCAGTATCGATAGTATCATTATTAATATTATCTTTTTGCATGTTGCAGTGAATAAGAGATTGGGTAAGATGTATTAATCATTTTGTATCGCGTCACTAACCTTGTTGCTTCTGATAGGTAAAAAATATGGGATATCTGCTCCGATATACTTCCATTCAAGGAATATGCGAGAGTTATGTAATGATAGATGAAACAGGTTTGGACCGTGCTTTGGTATTCTGCGAGAAAAGAATATATGAAATGCTCTGCAGCGTTTGGTAGATTTCATTTTTGCTTAGGATGGTGGTTTAATAATAACCAAATTCTTAAAGCGATGTGAAAGCACGCTTTGCTTTTGACACTCTAAGCATACCAAAGCGATTTTTGCTGTAGCCACATGCGCTTTATACAGCAGGCCTGCCTTTTGTAGAAAAATTTTCATGTCCAATGAGCTCTTCTATTTTTTCAAATTGAAAAAATAGTCCGATGCCAGAGATTATGCCGACACCTTTTTGTCAAAGAATTCCGTGTTTTTGACGTAAATTCAAGTATTATTTTGGGTATTATTATCTTACTTCCGAGAAAGAAAACACACTTTAAAAGAATAGGCATTGGTCAAGCCGCTATATGTCTGAATAAAAGAGAATATTAGATTGAATTGTATTCGAAAAAGTTTTCAGCTAATTTTTAAGGTTTAATATGAGACTTCTGTCGAACTGAAAGGTGCTAACATTTGTAAATACAAACAATCATTTGTTATACTTACACATAATAAACTGAAAATAAATATTCACATCTAAAACATATAATAATGATAATTAGTAAAAACAATACTTCCATGTAAATACTTAGTTTCCATTTTGTTTCTAACTGTAAATTGA
>JBJMFM010000078.1:0-2700 GCA_045808425.1 Nitrososphaeraceae archaeon
GCATATCTAATTTTCTCTGGCGTTCCTTCTAGGAAATCATTTAGTTCTGTACGTGGCGCCACCTTCAGATGAAAGATATCCCATTCATACAGGAATTCTCTTATTCTCTGTAAGATATTCTACAAGGCTATGTGACACCGATTGATCTGGGCCTGGTTTTTGTATTGGCACTAATCCTGGTGACGGTGTTGGCGCCATTTGTCTGTTATTATTGTCTGATTTCTTTGGCGCTTTTATTTTTCATTTGGTTGGAGCTATTGGATGAGTACGAAAATTAGGCGGTGGAGTATCTACAGTTATTGCTGGCTTGAACAGAGTAGAAGTTTGTTTCTTATCCTCTTGAGCAAGTGCTAAATTCAGCGATCACAACCATGTGGTGATCATGAGAGGAATCTTCGTTTTTCGTCAGATCTATATCAGCTATGTCCTTTCATTTCTTCAACACCAAGCAGATTCAACAGAACCATAATTCGTAGTAAAATATCGTTAGATATAATATAACAAAAAGCGTAACTATTCCAGTTCTGCCTTTAATAATTCTTCTAGTTTGCTTTTCAGGTCCTTTAACCTATTCCTGAGAGTTACTTCTGTTACTCCTGCTGCATCTGCAATATCAACTTGTGTCTTATTTTCACCAGTCTTAAGGCACGACAAGTAAAGAATAGTACCTGCAAATCCCATTGGATTTTTTCCAGCAGAATACAATAGCGCATTATCACCATAATCTTTTCTTTTAATTTCATCCATTATCCTTATCGCTTGACGTTTTGTTTTTTCACTTAGGTTAGCTTTATTTGCGACTTTGTTAATACACTTCGTTTGATCGGCTAATGGAACTTTAATGTCAAGTTCCATAACCAAGAATCTATATGCTTTTGTTAACTGTTTGCGTTTGATATTAGAGGCTGCAGCAACATCGTTTAATGTTCTTGTAGTGCTCATTTCTCTACAAGCTATATATACTGATGCAGCGATAAGCCCAGAAACTGCTCTGCCACGTGCTAATTTTCTATCATGAGCTTTTCTATAGATGTATGCAGCTTTCTCCACCACTACATAGGGCAATGCAAGTTTATGTTTCAATATTTGAAGCTCATTTAGAGCCTGTATGAGGCTTTTGTCAGAACGACGAACATGTGTTCTTGAATCCCATGTCCTTAATCTTTGCATTGAAGTATGCATCACAGCATCTATCTTTTTCCCACTTGCATCTCTATCAGCCCTTCCAATGACAGTAGCAAGTCCCATATCATGAATTGCTAGTGACGTTGGAATTCCTGTGCGACTCCTATTCTCATGTTCCTCATTAGAGAATGCATGCCGTTCTGGTTGGTTAATATTCTGAATCTTGTCTAAAACTATCATGCCACATTTGCTGCATATGGTCTCTCCTGAATCTGGATCTGTTATTATCAGTAGACGATCGTTGCATACTGGGCAGGTACTAGAAGATTGTGGTGGCGGTGGCTCCATTATTAAAAACTACTCTTTAATTGTTTGAGCTAAATCCTATACATATAATCTATGCTAAATACAAAGCAACTAGTTCAGTTAAATGCATGTGAGAGAGAATCTGGTGGTGCAGTACTCATTCTACATTATACTCATCACTAATTGCTTTGCAACCTATAATATCAACAAGTATATTTAAGCGGTATAATCAGAGAGTTTAGGTACATCCTATTCTCTTTTTTATTCCCTATATGAAGGGATGTTTTTCAAATTTGAGGCGGTTTCATTTATGTATAGCATTTGATAGCTTCTCATTATGCATACTCTGTTTGTTTTTTCACTCATTAATTGAAATTATTTACGAACGTATTACTTTGAATCTCTCGAAGTTATTGTCATATTTACTATTTGTACCAACTGATCATTTGCAATTGGCTTTTGAATACGACTTCGACTGCAGATCTGTACAATCAAATGGTGTCCTAGTAACTGATGAAGTAATATAATTTCTTTTTTGGACCCAAATTAAATTCGATCAGATATTCCGTCATCTGTGGAATACTGTATATAGCATATCTGTACTATTCCATTCCAATTCCATATGACGGCCATTTGACTCACATTTGACATGCATATGACGCTTTATTTATAATAATGTTATAGTATAATTATACATATGCCAGCAGCTATAGAAGCATCGATCAAAACAAAAGTCATACAGCAATGGTTAAGCGGAGACTCTAGGGCTAAAATCGCTATCGATAACAAGATTGGGGAAGGTACAGTGAGTAGCGTTGTTAGCGACTTTAAGATAGGTCTTGACAATTCAGAGTTTGATTCAGCCAACGAATTAGCACTACAGGCAAAGAAACAAGGATTGAATTTATCTGATTTAGCTTCAAATTTTAGACTACACAACTTTATCAAAGATTCGGGGGCAAGCGAGGAAGACGTAGAATCATTCATTGCAAGAGTTAGTAGTACAGGTGACATTCCCCCTGAAAATATCATTCAATGTGTTAATCAATTGTTCAATATTTCCAACACAGAATCAATTCCATTTGATCAAGTATCAAGCTATGTTAATAAAAAATTATAAGAGAAGAAAAAGATTGATGAGACACAGGATATTGACAAACTTGTGAAGTTTGTGGTAAATGCTAAAAGATACGGATTTGAGCCCAAGGAAATTGTAGGGAAGCTACGAACTATACAACGACTGGAAAAGAAAGATCCTTACAACTTCCA
>JBJMFM010000079.1:0-2602 GCA_045808425.1 Nitrososphaeraceae archaeon
ATATTTACGAAGGAAAAATCTGTTTCATATTCTGTAATAAGAGTATTCATGTCTGATTGTTCAAAGCTTACTCCATAAATAACAAATTTTATATCTTTTGATTGCAACATCGACATGCATGGCTAAATTAGGCTGTCGTAATCTTCCTATTCTACCTATTTTATTTGTTGTAGTTATGTTTAGGCATCAATATTCATATGTCTCTTCCTCTTCTTCTTTTCTAACCCTATCCGTTGTAGTTCAAATTATTCTGCGTAAGCGTTGTTAGATAGTAGGAGTAGTGATTTGTGATATAATAAGACTTACCAGAAAGAGCCTCTTCCTTGGGTTAGTTTTAGCTATTATTATTTCAGATTCATTCATTTATTTTGCTCAGATACAAACAAAAGCTTTCTATTCGAGTTGGATAATAAGCATTAACGCATCTACTGCTGCAGCACTAGCTATATTTGTAGTCTATAGACATATGCAGCAACGCAGACATAATCCACAAGATCATCATCATGGCAAAAGTCATGTGGCTCTTGCAATAGGATTATCATTATGGCTTTGTGCAGATCTTATATGGGCAACATATGAAATCGTACTAGAAATAGTCCCACCTGTTCCATCAGCGGCAGATTTTGTTTGGTTGTCTGCATATGGGTTCCTTGCTTATTATTTATATTCAACATATATTGAATTCCATAAAAGATTCAATTTTAACAAGAAAATCCTAGCCGCAAGCATAATTGGTTGCGGAATATTTCTTACGTATATTATTACTCTTACCACAGGTCTATCTGTATTATCTTCTCCAAGAGGCATTGCTATGTTTGCAGTCATAATTGCCTACCCAATTATGGATTCAATTTTAATGGTTCCGGCTATAGTAATTTTGGTGAATTATAGAAAGGAGCCATTGTGGTTCACACCTTGGATATGTGAGTCCTTGGGTTTATTTTTAATGGCCATATCAGATAGTTGGTTTGCAGTAGTTGTTCTCACGTCAATACTGGAGCAGTTTTGGTTATCCGCCATATTTTTTGCAGCTCATTATTTGGTTATAGCTGCAGGATTATTATGGTATGTGAAATTTCTGCTAACACACAGTCAACCAAACATTGATGAACGCCGTAGATCAGAACAAATAGAGACATCAATTATTGCCCCAAGAGGTGGCTTCACTGACAAGTATAAATCAGAAGAAGAAAAAACCCATAAAAAAATTAGTTACATAGCACTTACCGTCACAGCCGCTATAATAGTTATTGCTGTAGTAATTGGAGTTTATTTCTCTTTATATTCATCGTCATCATCATTTTTCCTGTTTTCTAACCCAAGCTCTGAGATAATACTACCAGCTCCGGCTGGTGCTTTGAAGCAGCAAACAGTGAAAATAGGCGCTCTCCTTCCCATAACGGGCGTATCATCTTCTTTAGGTGAATCAGAAGGGGCAGCGCTAAAGATTGCAGCTAGAGATATCAATGAACATCTCTTCAAGACTCATTCGAGCATTGGTATTGAGCTGGTTATAGAAGACACACAAACAAATCCATCAGTTAGCTTAGAAAAGCTTAAGCATTTAGCAGCAAAAGGTATAAAGATAGTTATCGGCCCTGCAACAAGCACAGATCTAAAAGCTACTCAAGACTATGCTGATAAAAATGGAATAGTGTTAATTAGTCCATCAGCCACCGCCACCTCTTTAGCTATAAAAGGAAACAACGTGTTTAGGTTTGTGCCAGATGACACTCATCAAGCTCAAGCAATATCAAAGCTGATGTGGGATGATGGAATAAGAGTTATAGTACCTTTTTGGAGGACTGATGTTTATGGAAACGACTTGGTTAAAGCAACAAAACAGAGTGTCGAAGAGCTCGGCGGCACCGTTGCTGATGGAGTTGGATACATACCTAATACGGGTGATTTTGCTGCTAGTCTTAATAGAATAAACTTTATCGTTTGGGACCAAGATTTGAAGGCTTTGGACTCAAAGGTAAACCAAGCAATATCCAAATATGGCATAGACAAGGTTGGAGTATACTGTGTAGCATTTGATGAAATCGCACCCATTTTTATCCAAGCGCAAAACCATCCTACACTTTCAAAAGTAAAATGGTTTGGTAGTGACAAGGAAACACTAAATAACAAACTTATAAGAAATACTGAAGCCGCAGCATTTGCAGTAAAGACGAATTTTACAACTCCAATTTACGCAGTTGAAGATGATAATGATGAAAGGCTCAAACATATAGAAGCTCAAATCCATGAACAGATAGAAAGAACACCCAGATCTTATGCCAGTGTTGCCTATGATGCGTTATGGGTAGCAGCCCTAGCTGAAAATAATACTAAAGCTACGCATGATATCAATTACTTGAAAAATACAATTGTGAAGATAGCTGATTCCTATAACGGAATCACAGGCAACACAAGTCTGAACGAGTTTGGAGATAGGAAGTATGGAGATTATGATTTTTGGGTTGTAAGAAATGGAGAGAATACTGATGATTCCTTTATTTGGAAGCGTATTGGCAAATACATACATAATATAAACCGGCTAAAATGACGTCAATTGATTTGGTTTACGGAAAGTTATCTTTTCTTGCCCCGCCTCTCG
>JBJMFM010000080.1:0-3259 GCA_045808425.1 Nitrososphaeraceae archaeon
AAATTCTCTGAACTTGGCTTTCCTTCTGCATGGTCTTTGGCTGTCTCGGCCTTTGCTTCAAGATTTTGTCCTGCATTTTTTACATCTTTTTGTATATCTGTCATTGTGCTTGTATCATTCTACCATGCATTGTTTAAGGACTTTCCAACACAATGAAACTGACACTCTCTTCACATCTTGCAATGACAGTATCCGAATGTATGTGCACATGGAAATGATAAAACATGGAGCTAGGACTGATATGCTGTCTAAGAATAGTCAGATTAGTGTTTATCCGCCATCAACCATTTTGGAAGCAATCAGTTGCAAATGTGCTCAAAGGTAGCCCTGCTGCATTGTTTCTATATTTCCATATCAGCTTCATGCTCATTTTAGGAAATATTATCCTAGGTTACAAGTACAAGAGAATTATTAGATACTACCCCCATCTCTCTTTTTTGAAGAGACGACTAAGTATGGTATAGTATGATTGGATCTTCCAAGACCTTACCTTTATGCGCTATGCCGTTTTATGCATTTTATTTTGTTTACCCTGCTACAAAAAAGTAGAGCGTGTGCACCCTCTGATTCTCATATTTTTATTCTTCTTCTGCCTAAAAGTATTCAATGCCAAAACACTTAATCTCCTGTGATTGTGGAAACGTGATGGAATGCATCGAGGAGAATGAAGTAGTAAAACCAAAATATAGGAGTATCTCTGGCAATCTCCGACTTCGATGTAATGAATGTGGAAAAGAACATGAGGTTTTTCTTAAGCACAAGATTGCCAAATTTGTTAGAGCGTCGCCATCTTTTAAGGAGATTTCATCCTCCTAACAACCAACAAATATAACTTCTGACATAAATTGTAGATGGCTCTCACTGATAAGTTCGCTCTCTGGGACGCCAAAAGAAGAGAAGCCTGCTGAAGCAAAAGGAATCAGAATTTACACCAAAAGGCGATTATAAAGGAGATAACAATAGGAATAAAAGAAACTATTCAAATCTTGAAAAGTGCTTGTGCATTTCGGAACATCAAAAGTTCACGTGCATTCGGAGCGAGCTTGAGTTTGGCAGCAAAAGTAAGATATGATTCCATACTGGACAGGGGCCAATCACTTCCATACAAAAGATATCGTGACTCACCAACATAGTTCAAAAATTCAGTGACTTTGTCTGACATGAAATGTTCAAAATAGTGAGAAAATTTGCCTAGCACCAAACCTGAGATGTCTGCATATACGTTCTTGTTCTTATAAATCACCTCTTCGCAGTCCTGAATCCATGGGTTTCCTAAATGGCATATTATTATCTTCAGATCTGGATTATCCACGGCAACTTCGTCAACGTTCAGTGGATGAGAGAACCGAAGCTTGCCTTTAGTCGAAAATGTATCACCTGTGTGTATCATGACTGGCATGCCAAATTCTATGCACAAATCATAAACCCGCTGATATCTCTTGTCGTACGGATAGTAATGCTCATAACCGCAGTAAAGTTTCATACCTCTTATCTGACCTTCTTTGAACCATTTTCTGCAGTTTTGAAAGTCTTCATCATTGTGGCCGTCAATCGAAAAACCCGCTACAACTGAGAGTGTGTCTTTGTATTTCTTTGTTGCTTCTATCAGTTGCTTGGTGGATGGTCTATCTTCATTTACCTTATAAGATGAAAGGATGATCGAATGGTCAACATCATTGGCTTCCATGGTGTGAACCAGCATTTCTATTCGCTCTTCTAGTGGCGCATATTTAGTTCCCTCATAGCGATTGAGATGCACATGGCAGTCTATTACTCTCATCATTTTGAGCATCAACTCAACTCATTTTTTGGGGTACGTATTTGGGATTTATCCATTCTATAAAAGAAGCATAATTCAAGGAGCGGCTATCTTTCATGTAGTTTGGCAGGACTTTGATAAACTTAAAGCCATTATTTAATTGAAACGACAAAACAAGATCCTTTAATTCTCCCTTGACGACCTTTTCAGCATATTCTTGAGCTGACATCTTTTTTGCGTATTCATAGTAGTTAAATAATCTTCCGCCTGCAATGATCCTCCGTAAATTCAATTTAATAGCCAGAACCTTCCTAGCATCATATAGCAAAGTCGCAATACCTAGCCCTCGGGAGTCAGGGTGTGTTGATATATCCGCTCCATAAAGGCTATCACCTTTAAGGGTATGGTTTGTAAACATCCCATTAGCCGTAGCCTCCCTCCAAGTGTGTTCTCGGTATTCTGGTGTAAGCGACGTAATAAGGCTGCTTGAAGAGGCTATTATTTTTCCGCCTAACTCAGCGCAAAATTGTCCCTCTGGAAATATTCGGATATGGCTTTTCAGATGATATTCATCCCAAATTAGCCCATCTTTAGCCATGAGGGGAAAAGATCGTTTCTGCAGCTCTACAATATCATAAACATCTTCTGACGTGATGTTTCTAATAATGATGCTATTATTACTATTGATTGACAATTAAATCAGCTCAATCATCTTATGTTCTTTTGTAAGATTAGTGTGTATGCGCACTAGAATCTGGTTTGGATGATCAAAATCTTTTAGCAATCTACTGGTCTGCTATTAATTTGCGCAAAAGTAAATCTGGATGTCTGGTTTGGTAGAGTTCTGTAAACCTATCGGGACATACACGTATTTCCTGCAGATATATCTATTTATATTTTCAGTTCGAGATGTGTAATTGTCTTTTGTAACTCGCGTTTAGAGCATGCGTAAAACATCCTCTAATCTGATCCTCCTTATGTAGCTTGATTTTGCATTTATACTCTTTTAGTCGAGCTTTTTCTCCTCTTCTTTATCTTTCCCATGGTTGTATGTTACTGACACGCACTATTTGCGCATGTCATTTACAACAACATTATACAGGATTCTTTTGTATTCTTTCATTTCATAACTGAATTAAGCTAATCCTTGGAACAATTATCGGAGCAAAACTCTAAACCTCCTATTGTAGAGCTTGAATATAATACGCCTTCGCTAAGGTTTTGATAGTCTTTTCCGCATGATTTACATTTTTTTATCATCTTGTTGTGACATTATAACTCGAGCATACAAGCCTTATGGTTGTTTGCATTGTGAATGTAGAGAGTTAGACAGGCTATATATCCCAGTGTGTAAATGATAAAAATTAAGAGGATAGATATTTCATTGTCGACAATCAGAGTCTATAAGAGAAACCCAACTTTTGTGGAATTACCCATTTTAGTAGAAGAGCTCAGCAATATTGGATTGCCTAATACATTGAATAAATACTACAATGAACC
>JBJMFM010000081.1:0-8120 GCA_045808425.1 Nitrososphaeraceae archaeon
ATTAACCATATAATCTTGTTTTTTCCTTGATTTGTAGTAGGTACGAAGAGCGAATAGGTCATATCTTCCACGTCGGTTAAATTTGTGATATTTCATTGTGAATAGTTTTGCTTGAGTGTTGGTACTCCATTAGTTTTTGGGGTTCTTAAATCTTTTCGCACGAATAATGTTATGATAGGTATGTAAGAAATGATGATGTATACTCTGGTTACATCCATGTTGCGTCAATCTCTAACTATGAAGTCTTCTGCTATATTCTTATATACCAATGTGTATACACATCAGGATAATACTATGGAAAATCAACCAATGGTCATGCGCTCTACTATAGTAGGAAGTAATCCTTTCTTTGGTTGACTTATAGCTTTCCCGCCAACAGTTTCATAGCTCAAATTGTGATTTACTATTAGATTTGCATATTCACTGTCGTAGTCTAATGCCAAAACATTTTCATGCAGCCCAATTCGCGGGGAAATTATCATCCCTCCTTTGTCTCCAGAAACTATTTGTTCTACAGTTCTAAAATGCTCATGGTTGTTGTCAATACCATGAGCCCTAGAAGGAATCACAAAGCCTCTCTGAATTAATTCAAAACAGTTTCTGCTATCGATTAGACGATTTATACTGTATTTGGCAGCCATATCTAAAGGAAGAAAACCAAATCATCGTGAAGTAAGCTATGATGCTATGAAGAATAGTATAACCAGCGGTAGTAACAATGCCATACCTATCCAAGTACCACTCAAAGGAGCTGCTATCTTCTTCGTAAATGGTAATACAGGATACAGCTTGTTGTATTTGGCAAAGCAAACAGAATATACACAAAACCTACCTATGGTACAGCAAATGGTAAATTCATTTCAGGTGGGTAGTGGTGCTGTTGCTAATAATGCCAGCCCAGTCCAGAATGTTGCAGCTGCCGGCAGCAGGTAGGGCGAGTGAATATGATACAGAGATCTTTAGCAATATACTCATTGGTATGTGCGCTATTTTTGACAATATCTGGTTCTGCTTACACAGTAGCCTTTAGCTTACAACCATCTATCAAACCTGTACAACAGGGAATTCCTGGTCTTGGCATACCAGGACAAGAGCAACAGCAGCCACAACAGCAACAACAACCTCAAGCACCACCATCCCCATCCTCATCATCAACGCCACCAGCTATATCATCATCACCAGAGGCCATACCACAGCAACAACAAGGAACTACAACTACCGAAGAAATAATAGCACATGGTATAATTGGTTCTCTTATTTTAACGCCGTCTGCTACATGGATAGCAGCTGGAAACTGGACTATTGGAGTAAATAGTGGTGTTGCTCCATTAGTTACAGCAAATATGACATGGTATAATGACAATGGTACAGCAAGTCATACTCATGAAATTCTAAACTTTAGACCTAGTGCACCAATACTAGTCCAGCCAGATAATAACAGTGTATTTCTAAGAGGTGTGGTGGATGTTGGAGCAAATCATCGTATAGTTTGGAGCGATGTTCAAAGTACGATAGATATCAAAAAAGGAGGCAAGATATTATCAATTTCATTAGATGATGCTCAAACAAACGATCATTTTGGAGGACGTCCTATATTTGGTATTGTTACTGCATTTGCTCGCTGCTCTGATGTCCCAGGCCCTAACATGGAGATGCTGCAACCTTGTTTGAATATACCAATTCCTCCTCCAGCTCCTCAACTTACTGTTACGGCGCCTCCATCGCCAAATATTGCTGCTCCTATTTCTCCGCCTACTACCACTGCAAATAACACAGTACAAAGTCCAACCAATCTTACTGCTAGCTCCCCACCCTCACCACCGTCATCAGCACCATCGTTATCTAGTCCATTTGGGAATATAATCACTAACAGACCACCGCCAGCAGTTTCCAATGCGACTGGTAAATCTCCATTTGATGTGCTAGGCGGCGGATAGTAAAATGGTAAGCAGAAAAGAAGATATCCTAATTAAGTAGCATAGCATCGGCTCCAGCAGCGGTTACTGTTGCCCATTCAATTTGAAATAATGAGCAACGAATTACTTTTGCAGCAGCGGCAGCCTTTGCAAAATCAAATACCAGATATAGAACAGGAAATAGAGTGCCCTCGCTTGAACCCAATCATCATAGTAATAAAATAGTGGATGCATGAATTGTCATAATGAATATTTGGCGTCACCAACAAAAGTCGTCGATAAGCAGACTAGATATTTATTGAAGCAAGATAACGTACGTTAGGCGGAAGAATGAATGCATGAGAGTAAAGTAGTGCTAAATGATTTAGAGATAAGGTATCTCAAATCTGAAAAAAAGGATCATGCAAAGAAGAAAAATATTTTATTTATCCACGGTCTCGGATCATCATCAGATAGATGGTTGGATATCCCTGATGCTTTATCAACCTATTTTCATCCAATAGTAGCTGTTGACCTTATAGGTTTTGGTGGCAGTGATAAACCTGTAACAATAGACTATACAATCGAGTATTTTGGCAAATTTATTAGAGATTTTATTCATCATAAGCAAATCTGGAGAAATGATGATGGTAACGATACTGATGATGCTAGCGGCAAAACAACTATAGTTGGCCACTCACTTGGTGGATATATAGCAGCAAAGGTAGCGATACGAAATAAAGATCTGATAGAAAAGCTTATTCTCATAGACCCCTCTGGAAGGCTCAAGGAACCAACACCTCTACTAGAACAATACCTTGATGCAGCAATGAATCCAACATTTGAAAGTGTAAAAAATGTATTTGAACAGATGCTTGGAAATCCTGCGTTACTTAGTCCTATGCTTGTTGACGGTTTTATCAAAAGAATTAACTTGGCAGGGGCAAAATATGCATTTAAATCAGCTTTCGAAAAAAGTACGAGAACGCATATTGAACCATCAGAATTTCAAATGATTGAGAATATACCAACTCTGATCATATGTGGCTCTGCTGATAAACTAATACCGGTTGCAAATTTTGAAGAGTTTCATGAATTACTCAAACACAGCGAACTTCATAAGGTAGAAAATGCAGGTCATGCACCATTTTCTGAGAAACCGTCTATAGTATTTGATATAATGCGCAGATTTTTGTAATGGCTGCACAGCGTTGTCCAGTGTTGGCGAGTTAAGCAGCCAAGGATATAGCCAGGGAGAGATAGCACAAATACTTAAGGTATCCGATGGCACTGTAAACAGAGATCTATCTATTCTAAGGCAGCAAGCTAAAGAGAACATCAAACTATACATTAATGAAAGGCTGCATACGAATCAGAGAAGCATAGAAATTATTTATCATACTTGATATATGCCTATATCTTATCTAGTATATATCTTGCTGATGCAAGCCCAACTGTAAGAACGAATTCTGCATAAGAGATTATTTAGCACTGCTTGCAGGAGGTTTGGTAAATGCACTACATCCTTCACTACATGTACTTTGCTTATTTCCCTTTGGACTCACCAACTCTGTCTTGATGAAACTGTAAAATACTTTTTTCGTGCTTATTAGGTAATGAGAAAAACATTATCCTTAGTGATTGTGCTAACACTTACTTTTGGCGTCATACTGGCATCTACGACCTCTACAGGCTCGCTGATAGTATTTGCACAAAGTAATCAAACAAATTCATCTTCATCACCACGATCATCGCCGGCCTCATCTCTACATATAACGAAAATAAAAATCACTTCACCTACTAGGGGTCAGCAAGTTCCAGTAGGAAAAGACCTTACAGTATCTGGAACATCTATAGATAATGCAACTTCTAATTGCCAAGTATCTGTTATTGCAAATAAAGTAAGACCATATCAACCAGCTACTGCAACCGGAACTGGTGGATCAAATGATTATTCAAAATGGAACTTTGTACTTACGTCTAAATATACTACAATTAAACCAGGTCAGAATAGAATTACAGCTAAACATGAGTGTGTAAATAATCCTGATTTGACAGGGTTTTCTAGTGTAAATGTTACTGGAGTACCAGCTTCATCTACAACACCAGCTACATCAGTAACTAATCAAACAAAATCATCTTCACCACCATCAGTGGTAGGTGCCAATCAAACAGCAGCAAAACAACAGCCAGCCAATAATACTGGAGCTAGTTCAGCAGCTCAAAATGCAACTAGTGCAACAGGTTCAGTAGCCAACAAGACATCAGCTGGAGCTAGTTCAGCAGTCAGTAACGCGTCGAGTGCAGCACAGGGTCAAAACAACAATAGCTCAAATCCACTAGCCAAAATTCCAGTAATAGGAAAGTTATTTGGCGGTCAATAAACAATCCGCTTCCAAAAATTCCTTTTTTAAAACCTTGGTTTTGGATACAATGGATAATGACAACCACAGCTATGATAATCTCCAAGATAACCAACCAACTACAATAACATAAGGTCGACAAACAGTATTCTAGACTTGGCTGTTCTAGCTTTAAATTACATATTGATCATTTTCGATCTAGAATCTATGAAGATAACACGTGAACGACTTTTCCTTATTGCGTTGATAGCAACAACAATATTGGCTGTTATAGTGGCTCCATTCATGGTACATTGAAGGAAAATAATAGCAACGTGTATAAATAAAACAAGCATTACCGACAAATACTAGATATAAATAAACTGTTTTACAATTCTTATCTATTAAACTAAAGCATTGAGTAACAACGTTAACTGAGAGTTAAATACACCATTAAACGCCGCTAGGCTACTATGAAAAACAAAAATCACATAATCATCTATTTGTTGGAATTGTCTAGCATTGCTTTGGCCTTGGCATTTATGATATCGCCAAACGACCATAGTGTGTTAGCTCAACAACAAAACAGCAGTAATAACAAGACTATTTCTATAACCATGACTCCTAATACCCAACAACAAAACCCATATTCTATGAGTATGAGGTCAGGTTTACAAAATCAAAACTGGACAGGCTCCATATCGTTATTTAGGCCCATATTGGATATGTTTAAGTCAAAAGTACATACAACTCTTAATGGTGCTACTACAAATGCAATAAATTCAGTAGGAGGAGGAGCACGTTCAAATGCTTCAGCAGTCGCAGCATTCATTCATCCTGAAAACGGATTTTTAGTATATGACGTGTTAGTTTTAGATTCAAGTAACAATATCCATAGGGTAATAGTAGATCCTGGAAATGGAAAGGTATTATCCAACCAACAAATGTCTATGATGGAGATGATGTCTATGATGCATCCTTCTATGGGAATGAGGGGTATGATGATGGGAGGAGCTGGTATGGGTATGATGGGAGCTCAAGATGGTGTCTGGCACTAAATAGCAGGATGAACCCTACGACAAACAAGTAATTTCTTTTTCTTTTTCTTTTTTGGATATTCTATCAACACAATATCTCAATAGAAACTTTGTCAAGATAGAGAATATTGTCTTGATCACAAGATTACATTAACATCCAGCCAAAGCAAAGACCACACTGAAAGCGCTAGGAAATACCTGAAGGTAAAATAAAAATTTAATGACTAGTGTCTGGTCCCTAAGATACAACAATAACCTTTCCTACCATGGTGGGATGCAGTTGACAGAAGTAAGGAAATTCTCCTGCTGTATTGAATTTGTGGGAGAACGTTTGATTTTGTGATAGCATAGAGGAATCAAATTCTTTTTCCATATTTGGATCACTAGAGTCTGTACCTGATGTTATTGTATGAATTTGACTGTCATCATTAGTCCATGTTACTGTATCTCCCGCTTTTACATTGACTGGATTTGGATCATATGCCTGGTCACCCATTTCAGATGCTTCTTCTACTATTGATACTTTGGTTCCAGCTACTGTACTACTAGTACTGTTGCCACTATTGGCTGTGCCATTACTGCCAGCTTCAGAAGATTGCTGCTCTGTAGAATCCTGAGCTGAAACCGATCCAACAACAACGATAGTACTAGTACCGGACATAACTGCCAATGCAAGCACTGCAAGAACACTAAAGATTGCTACCTTGTATTTTATAGACATATACTAACACGTTAAGAATACCACCCTTTATGGCTATACTAATTGTTAATGTAGAAGAACTTTCGCCATTGTTAATTGGATCGACTTTTATCATTTTTACTATCAGAGTAAAATGATAAAGCTGAGTACTTCGCAGTATTAAGTGTAAGAATGGAAGACCCATTTAAAATCACAGTGCACAGGAAATGGAACATTTGAGCTCAGATACGGAACAGCAGCAAGAACAATTACAATGTAGAAGAGATAAAGTACAAGAGCTTTGTAGCAAAGGATACAGCCAAAGAGAGGTATCACAAGTATTGCAAGTTGGACTGGCTACAGTAAATAGGATATATCCTCTATTTGAGATACCAAGTGCATACAAAAAACCTTCTAAATAGTTCCTCAAAAGGAAGGAAAGAAAAAGTGGAGAAGCTTTGACGTTTCTCTTCGGTACACCCAAAGATAAAGCGATTGATTGATGTTTTGTATTTGTTCTTGTTCTCCTTTATGGAATAGATCTGCTATACAGTTTACCTTCTAATGCTAGCTTGTACATCTCAGCTACGTATGGATTCTTTGCTGGCGTTTCTGCACCCAACTCTACCAGACGTGCATATACTCTTACTACGTATGCAAGAGCTCCCATAAAGGCCACTACTACTCCCATATTGAACATCCAATGATTGGGAACTGCAAATATCTCTTCTACGAACCAAAAGTGCCACATCTCATTGACACCAATCGTAAACATGGTTGCCAAGTAACCCAGAATAGTTAACTTGAGACCAGTATTCATAGAATTGTTTGGACCTCTGAGAATCGGTACTCTCCTATCATACATAGCAACAAATCCCCATCCTAATGGAAGAGCCACGAAGTGACTATACAACCACCAGTGTGCTGGAGTAAATGCACTATCTCGAATAGCTGTTTGATGCAACGATCCGTCTACAAAATTATCTACTTCTACGGATGCAGCAATTGAACCTAGCATTATGACCATGATGTAGATCTTCTTTAGTCTTTGAATTTCTACTTCCTTTGGTATAAGTGCTGGCATTTGTGCCATGGTTATTCTCAATAAATATGATTATTACATAGCATATAAAGATGATATCCAGGCTAACATTAGAAATCGTATATTACTCGCATATAAATTCAGATTTACCAGAAATTTTAGGAAAGATCTCGATATTACTTAAAATAAATAGACTAGCTACACGAATAGCATTGATGATTATCATCAGTGATGGTCAGCATCGTCGCATAAACCTTCCGAAGTTAACCAGAGACGGCCAAATAAACGCCTTACACACTCGAGTATCGGGTATATTGGTTCATCTGAACGTTTCACTGGGTAATCCATGTTTAAATTGGAATCAGATTTTGCGGTCTGCAGGAATTTGCAGCCTAGCGAAATGAGGACAGTCCTCAAAGTTCAAATATCTTCACAGCTATTATTCATAGCTGTAAAACAGATGGCAGGTTCAAAGACTACGGAAAAAAAATGTGTTCTCTGTGAAAATCTCGTACCTAGCCATACAGAAGTAAGCATTTGTTCTTCATGTCTGTTACATGCTGACTGCTGTGTAGGCCTTGAGAGTTTGCACATGGAATAAACTTATTCTACCATTTTTAGCGTATCACTGAGTGTAATGATGCCAGTTACGTTTCCTCTTTCACTGACCAGCACACACCTGGCAAACCTGACCAATGGTATTATTGCTTTGGCCGGAGTACAAAAATCAACAACAGGAGGGGGAGGTTCCATCACTAGAGAAATGATTGTATCGCGAATCTTCTTTTCATCCTGTTCTACCATACCTTTTGCTAGTCCATCTTCACTTATTATACCCACGACACGAGAGCCGTCAAACACTGGAATCTGACTTATGGAATTTCTTCTCATTTTGTCTATAGCGGCGTGAAGTGCTTCGTGCTTTTGGACAGAAATAAGATTCATGCTACAAATATTTCCTGCCTTCATCGAAGACCTACCCTCAAGTGAACTCAAGATTTCAAATATTTTTCTGGCTGTCTCATAGCTAGGTTTGCATCTACCGGATTCTATTTGATTTATCATTGACGTACTTATTCCTGTTAGTCCGGCTAGCTTCCTTTGTGTTATGCCTAATCTGATTCT
>JBJMFM010000082.1:0-20824 GCA_045808425.1 Nitrososphaeraceae archaeon
TTGTCGTATGCCAGACGATAAACGTATTTCTTATTTACTCTGTAGTCCTTATGATAATTCGAAACAAACAGATACGACAAGCACGACAACTATACTTTAATTATGAATACTACAAATAGCCCAAATGAAAAAGCTTTCAACTTTGTAAAAATTTTGGAATCTCCTCCAAAGCCAAGACATGATGGAATAATAGAGATAAGGGGTCCTTATTACAGTGCCGTTACTATCACCTATCTTCAAGATTTATTGGATATGTGGGGAGATTATATCGACGGTTTCAAGTTTGCCGGCGGTTCTCAAAGGCTCCTATCCATTGAAATATTGAAAAAGATTATCGACATTTGCCATAAGTATGATGTTTATGTTTCGACTGGCGGGTTTATAGAAAGAGTAATAGTACAAGGCTCTGGGGCAGTTGACAGGTATTTGGAAGAATGTAAATCATTAGGTTTTGATGTAGTTGAAGTTTCAAGTGGTCTTGCACCAATCCCATTAAGAGATAAAGTGGAACTTGTAAAGCAGGTAAAGAAAATGGGTATGAAGCCCAAACCTGAAGTATCAATGATGTATGGTGCTGGAGCTGGGACACATATTTCTGGATATAAAACAAAGTTAAAGACACTCGACGATCTCTTGGATGAAATAGATATGCATCAGAGTGCTGGTGCTGAAATTATGATGATTGAGTCTGAAGGGATAACTGAGGATCTGCCGCCAGAAGAATGGAGGATAGATGCTATCAATGAGCTGAACAAAAAATTTGGTTTTAATTGCTTTATGTTTGAAGCTTCAGATCCACCTGTGTTTAAATGGTATCTTAAGCAATTTGGACCTAGCGTCAATTTGTTTATAGATCATTCCCAAATAGTTGAATTTACTGCTTGGAAGACACAGTTATGGGGAGACATAGACATTTGGAAAGATAAGACTCTTTCATACGAAACACATAAGTAAACAAGTCGCTATAAACAAGATAAGATTATATGTACGATGCTTTCAAGCAGGAAAATATAGCGCGTTACCAATCACTGGTAACATTATCGTGGATATTTACATAGTTCCTTTTTTACTTGATCTGCCAACTCAATTTCTCTGTCAATATGATCAAAACTAAGCTTAGCCCCCGGAAGTTTCTCACTAGCACTTTTTTTAGAGTTTTCCAAACCTGCAATATAGGTTATTAAAGCACAGCAAACTTCGCTTCTGTACTCATGGATCAATTTCTCTACATTACCAGTAATGACGAGTGAGTAAGCTTGGCGTAATTTGTGTGTGTTTGATCTAATGTCTTCTAACAAGAGACTATTGACATCATTTGGTTCGTCTTCTGACTCCACTAGCTCACTTAACTTAAATTCATAATACTCTAATGTCCGCTTTATCGTTTCTGTTCTTTCTGAAATCATTTGTTCTTCTCGTCTGCTGTTCTTCTTGTTTTCATTCATATATTATTTTTTAATGATAAAAGCCTATGTCAATCTCTACATTCCAACTCTGAAGCTTTTCTAGTTTTTGTGATACCGTAAAAATAGTAATATAGCATAAGGAAGGTATAGAATTGTCAAGAAAAAAGAAAGTTCAGATGGATTCTTTATGCATTTCTTGTTTTCTGGATTTAGTCTTAGGGTAGGTTCCTCTGAGCTCACTTAGATGGCTTAATATGAACCACGCCACCAATGGTAGGCTTATGGCTGCAGCATAATATGCTGCCGGGCCAATATTGTATACCATTTTCCCTCAAGTATACGGATATGCAAGATAAATATATAAATTATACGTATACTTGTATAATTATATAATTATTATGTATTTTAAATCCATCACGAATATTATTCTAAGGATAAATGAAAATATGTATATATTTTGCAAAATGATAGGACCTGAAGAATAGCCTAAGTATAATTTGAGGCGTATAATAAACAATCCATCTTCTGCTGATTGACAAGAGCTGCTGAACAGAACTTATTGTCATAACTAGGATATGCGGCATTCCAAAACCTACATCATCTGCAATACAATCAGGATGAAGCTCACAGAAGTACGGAAAGTCCCCTGCCTTGGTAAACTGATGAGAATATGTTTTACCTGTAGTCGTTAGTGCAGTAACGCCAGAATCAAAAAGTTGCAGACCCAGGTTCCGGTTATATAGCATAATTGCGTGCACGAATAACTTGTAGATCGTTCTATTACGTTATCCTATGAGCAAGAGAATATAGCTGCTATTTTGACTTAAACCATAAGTATATTCTTCTATTCATTGAAGCATATTTTGCAGGTTTAGTATTTGATTCAACCTTTACTATAGCATAACATTACAATAGACTAGAATATCGCATTAGTTGAAATATATTCTTTAGATATCAGAGACTAGCCTTCTTTATTAGCATGTTAAATATTCCAGTATAGATTATATGGGATCTGTGGTTATAACAATAATTAGAGAAGTAATTCTCAATAATGCAAACACGACCGTCCGCAATATGTCCTGTGTGTAAAAGTGATCTTCTGATAATAACAGATCCAGAGTCAGGTGAGGAGATTTGCAACAAATGCGGCATGATAGTTTCAGACAAGATTCAAGATATTAACCGGCCAGAATGGCGCAATATGTTTGATACAGTAGAAATAAATAATAGACGTAGAAGAACAGGAATTCCTATTTCTTTAGCTCGTCATGATATGGGACTTTCTACTGTCATTGGAAGAACCGACAGAGATGCAAGTGGAAAAAAGATAGATGCAGCAATGCATACTATAATGCAAAGATTAAGGACATGGGATTCAAGAGCACATATTCGTACTTCTTCTGATATAAGTTTCATCCAGGCTTTCAATGACCTTGATATACTAAAAGATAAACTTGCATTACCAGATGTAGTAGTAGAAAAGAGTGCATATATCTATAGGAAAGCTAAGAGCGATGGATTAACACGTGGCAGAACAATATCAGGACTTGTTGCTGCTTCAACATATATCGCTTGTAGAGAAATGAGCACTCCTAGAACATTAAAAGATATTGCTGCAGCGGCTAATATCAATCCCAAACATTTGGCAAAAACATATAGATTATTGCTTATCGAACTTGACATTAAAGTTCCATTAGTCGATCAAATAAAGTGTATAGCAAGAGTTGCAAATAAGGCTAACCTAACTGAAAAAACGAAACGTCAAGCGATAAGAATAATGGATGAAATTACACAAATGCAAATATCTGCTGGAAAAAATCCAATGGGATTAGCAGCTACTATTCTTTACTTGTCGTGCCTTAAGACTGGTGAAAATAAGACACAAACTGATATTTCACAAGCAGCAGGAGTAACAGAAGTAACTCTCAGGAATAGATTTAAAGAACTGAAAAAGAAGCTAGAATTATCAAATTAGAAGATCTGATACAACGCGAAATTTTTGCATTTTATACTGGTCCTTGCAAATCGATATATTGATAAAGCTATTTGGTGATAAATAACATATACAAAGTAAATCTATACAATAAGATCTACAGAAAGTAATTAATTTATTAAAATGTTACCTACTTTTTGGACATCACAGAGAAAGTAAGAATAATACTAGGTTATTTTATTAATATTAAGACCAACTGAATTAAGTGAATTAAGATTCTATTGAAACTGTCATGATCATATTCTAGCCTCTATCACTATATGCAAATCATATAGAAGTTAGATACAAGCACAAATTATTAAGTTCTCTAAAATGACTAGTTTCCAAATTTAACTTAACATGGTTGACTATAATTAATAACACAAGTTGATATAACGTTCGATATAACAAAATAGTGATAAAATGACATGTAAAGGAATATGTATACGTCACAAAGCTTCAGGTCGTTATGCTGCTGGACATAAACGTTGTCAAGTATGTGAGCTATTTATACAATGGGATGGGTTATTCTGTCCTTGCTGCGGATCTAGATTAAGAATAGGACCAAGAAATATCAAATTTAAGGCAAAATTGAGAAAACAAAAAGACATAGAAGCTAAAAAAGTAAAAATATTATATCATCTTCAGAATGTCTGAAGAAGAGTGGCTGCTACTTATCAAAAATAGTTGAATAGCACTAGTTTTCTATAAACAGAATGGCGCAATCAAACTTGAAAATAATAACAAGAATAATAAACCGTTCCCAATTCCATTACTATCGACATATTTTGATAGAAGTGTCAATTTCATTTCGAAGGCATCTTGAATAGAGCATAGGAATAAAAAATACTTTATGTTCCTATAGTAGAAGACTTTTGTTGCCTCTGTAGTTGTTATTATTGGTGTAATATTATTTCTTTAGCCTTGGGAAATAACTCTCTTTTTAATACATTCCATTCAACAGATATTCTTCCAGGACCTGTTAGTAAGGCTAACTGATATAACTACCAATAACGGACCACTACATATCGCCATAAATCCTCCGGGTAATATGGCAACCATTGTAGAACCAATCATTTCTATAATAAAGAAAATAGAAGGTATCTTAGTCAAAACTCCCACAAACAAAGCAATTCCACTAATTACTTCTAGCAGTCCAATTAGGATTACCAAATCTGTCAGCAATCCAATTTTCCAAAAACATTTCAGTACCAGCAACGTCTAAAAGTTTAGGCAATTCATGTGCTATAAAGGCTATTACGCGAATCTTTGAAACTCAACATATTATTAATCTTGTCTGACAATAGATAAAAAAAGAAAACTAATATAATATAGCTATTAGATACTCTACATGGAAAGAAGGAATCACTGACCGTGCTGAAGCAGTTGATGCTTCTCAAATGAATTTAGTTTCTCCCTGTGCTATCATTTGTCGTACTTACTCTTGATTGCATCTTTTAGCAGGGCTTCATAAATCGATATTGCAGCAAGCGCTCCACTGGCTGCTGCCAAGACTACATAGTGTCTATCAGTAGCTATATCTCCGACTGCATAAACATTATCAACTGTGGTTTGCTGCATGCTATTTACTTTAACAAATCCTTCATCGTCTACTTCACATCCAAGTTGCCTTGCGATTTGATTTCTAACTTTGTATCCGATATAATAGAATATTATGTCTCCGGGACACGATCTCCCACTTTTACATACAATCCCAGTAAGGGATCCTTTTTTATTGACAGTAATTTTTGTGGGGGTATCATTTTGTACCATCTTGATATTTAGTTTCTTGGCTTCCTCTAATTCTTCAAGTGTTACCTCATAACTGTCATTTATAAAAAGAGTAATATCATCAGTCCATCCTAAGAATTCTTTTGCATAATTTATGCTCTTATCACCAGACGAAATAATGATGAGCCTTTTGTCAGTACTTTGAAATCCGTCACAGTGAGGGCAATGCCAAACTCCATTTCCATCAAACTTCACAAAATTTTTTATATTTGGTTTTATATCCTCAATTCCTGTTGCTATTATTACGTATTTACATTTAATAGGGCTTCTCCCTCTATCTGTCATTAATAAAAAAGAATCTTTATGTTTATGAACCTTTTCGACTTTTTCGTTAATTACTTTTATGGATTTATACTGTATCGTATCTTTCCACGCTTTCTTAATAAGTTGTTTTGGACAAACGTTTTCATAACCCAGATAACCATGAACTTGCCTAGTCACTGAGTTTCTTGTATTTCCACTGTCAAAAATTATGGTAGGTCTAATATACCTACCAAGTAGTAATGCTGCTGATAGCCCTGCAAACCCGCCGCCTATTATTGCTACGTCAAACACTTTTTCTTGATTACTATTGTTCTTCTTCTCCTCCTTCTCTTTTCTCGTATCATCTATTATATTGTTTTTTTCCTTTTTGCTAAATGTCTTTGATTTCTCTTCTTCTTCTTTATGTTCCAAAATTGAGGTCTCTTTTTACTATTATACAATGATGTGTACAACATATGATATAAGAGATCGAGGAACTTGATCTGAGTATTTTTTCTTTTTATTCAAATCCAAAACAAATAGAGTTGTAAAAAAGCCACGTTAAAATGGACTTGTCATTAAATGTATAACTAAATACTAAAATCAAATTCAATCAAAGCAGCAGTGAAGACTCTAAATAAATAGTCGATAAATGCAACTATATAATTTATGGCTTGTTTTGGAGCCTCTAAAACTGTCGCAATTGATGTAGATTCTGTACTTGCAGATGTCATGGTAATGTGGACAAAGGAGTATAACAAACGCAAAAATGCAAAGGTAAGCAAAGATGAAATCAAGATGTGGGACATTCCAAAGATCCTTCCGATTTCTTCTGACGAGGTATATAGAATCTTTAGATATGTATGGAAATATCGATGGAAAGACATACCTCCTACAGAGCCGCATATAGGAAAAATCACAAATCGGATTCATCATAAAGGTTACAGAATTTCGATTCTAACAAAAAGAGAGAGATCGACTGTAGCATACGTTGCAAAATGGTTAGACTTTTATGATGTATATTCTGATGACTTGCTATTCGTCTATGATGCTACTCCTAAAGCGGAGTACCCATTCGATATATTAATCGATGATGCTCCAATAAATTTGGTAGATATAGTGGCTCCAAAATCTGCTGTACTGTTTAACCAACCCTGGAACCATAATTTTGATTGGTCGCTAAGAGTAAACTCGCTAAGTGAGGCTGAACAAATACTTTAGCTCTCATAATAAGAAATAAAAAAAGCAGTCATTTAGGTACGGTAGGCTATAACATTAATGCGTATTCAACTCATAGAAAGTGATGAATATGTCGAATATAATTAATAGATTGACTTGCACAGATATTAATAATAAGCCTGTTTGACTCAACTTAAATCATCACAATCATAATAGTAGTCAGTTTAAAATCTTTTCAAATGGTCTGCTGTTAAAACGAGATAACTCTAAGCATATGAGTCGCCGGCCATCAAAGTAAATTAATTTAGCCACTTGTATGCTTTTTAAATTTTCAAATGTGGTACTGTTTTGTGCTTGCTTAGTAGGATTAGTCCTACTAGAATAACTTCAGGTTCAGAGTCCATTCATAATTGATAGGATATATTTTTGCGCCTTTACCTTTGCAGTTTTCAACGTTGTAGTTCTATCAATGCACGATTAATTAAAGATCCAAATCCTGCATATTGTGTTAGCATTATTGCTGCCAATTCGACTACATTGATATCTCTAAAGCCTTCATCATATTTCATTTCTACTTCACCCTTGTCAGTTTTTATTAATACTGTCAGCAATGAGTAATTGCCTAAGAAAGGATCGACATTTTCAATATACTGACGAAGCTCTATATGTTCTATAATGAATCCTTGGCTTTCATTCCTGCCGTTAGTTAGCAATACTAGAGATTTATCTGGATTACGCATTATTATCCTACTACTGTCAATGTCGCTTATCTTCTTCTTGTTCATTATCATTATTTTCTATAGTCTAAGAATCTTACCCACTCAGGAAACCAAAGATTATTTTCGGATAGACCTACGCCACGTGCAAGTGTTTCAGGTGAGTTATAATTTAAAGAATCAGCTCCGATTTCTTTTGTAATTTTATTATTAAGTTCATTTATTGATGATACTTCACCTACATATTTGTTTGCAATGAGTTCTCTGTTATGAGTATAAAGTCCAACTTGTCTTCCATCTACTGTTGGAACGTAACTGACAAGAACGTCTATACATTCTGCACCTGCATTACGTAGATAGTAAATCGTTTCTCTAGCTGTACTGCCTGTCTGAATCGTTCCCTGAATTGTTGCTATTTTTTTATTTTGAACTAGATTCTTAATAACAAATTTGAGAGATCTGCCTGTTGTAAGTAATTTGTTTTTACTAACCTGCTCAGAGAAGTCAATCATATGATCTGAATCATCGTACCTGTCTTTGATTATCCCTTCTGAGATCTCAAAATCTTTATGGTACCTTTGATATTCTAAGCTGAAACCTAGTGTCATTGGCCGAGTGTAGTCTGGTTCGGCATAAGCCGAGTCTGTATCTACTTCTTTTGCCAGAAGATTTGCCTGCTCCTTGCCGATATTTTTTCTTATTGCATATATACTTTTACCATTTATTACTGCCGCTACATGTGATTCTCGAATAAATTCAAATGGATCCATCATTAGTCTTCCCCCAGGTAAATTAGTGAGGATTTCCAATCCATTCTGTAAGCATAATTTTATTAATTGACCCGCCCTTATATCATTAAATTCCATATCAGTAAATGAAGTACGTAATGAATTTTCCGAGGCTATGATATACAGTGTTTTGTCCCTATTGGTCGCTATGACGAGGGGTTTGAAACCCGAACTATTTCTATAAGCATAAATGTCATCATTTATTTTTATGATCAAGTTTCCTCTTAAATGTCTGTCAAGGAATTCAGCCGCTAGTTCAGGGTTTCGTCTCTCAATTAATAAATATGTAAAAATGTAATAAATCTTGAAAAGTGAGTCTGAGTGTCTGGCTTGACCTATGTAAGGGTGTAAATGCAATTTCTCCGTATCCACAAAAAAACCATCAAGAGCAGCATATATTGTGTTCATACTAGGAAATTGCGGCGATCTTTTGGAAAGATATCCTATTCCATTGCTAGCACATAATTTTTGTTCTTGAGCCATTTTCAAAATGTCATCATCTGACGGAAGTGAGCCTTCTCTGCCAATTACTCCGTTCCCTATTACCATTTTCCAATATGCCTTTCCTCTATGTTGGAGCATTTGCATTGAACGAGCAAGATAATGGATTATTGTATTGCTGTTAGTTCCTGCCACCAGATTATAAATAGCAACAATCCCAGCCACTTCTACTTATAATTGTATCAATTGGGATAAAAATCTTGTCAAGATTAACAGATGTTCACGTGTCTATATAGTATAATGGCATATATTATGATGGCACCTGTAAAATTCTGTTTAGTCTAACATACTTTGAAGTCGTCATTTAGGACTCAATATCTTATCAGTTATAGTACTGTTGAAGTTCCATATATAACCATATAACCAAATATACTGAGACTCAGATAAAATATAGTACTTACGGCTGTAATTCGATAAATCATAAAGCTTTAAAGACATTAATGCTGGTCGTTGATCTTGATAATACATTATGTTAATTGGTTTGATAGGCAAAGCCAATGTTGGCAAATCCACTTTCTTTAATGCAGCAACTGAACTTGCAGCGCAGGCTGCAAATTATCCCTTCACAACTATCAAATCAAATCTCGGGGTAACCTACACAAGAGTGAAATGCGTGTGTAGAGAATTTGGAGTTCAAGATAATCCAGTTCACTCACTATGTATAGATGGAAACAGGTTTATTCCAATAAAATTGATTGACGTAGCTGGTCTTGTTCCTGGAGCTCATAGTGGTAGGGGACTTGGAAATAAGTTTTTAGATGATGCAAGACAAGCAGATGCCTTAATTCATGTAGTAGACGCATCCGCTTCTACAGATAGTGAGGGCAAATCAGTTCCAGTCGGTGCTGGAGATCCATTATATGATGTTAAATTTGTTGAAGATGAATTCGATCTCTGGCTTGCTTCTGTAATTAGTAGAGATTGGAACAAGGTTACAAGAGAAGCAGAGAGCCAAGCACAAAAACTTGAAAACATGCTATCTAAACGACTATCCGGCCTTGCTATCGGTGAGGCCCATATTGTCAAAACTCTTGAAGAGACAGGATTACGCAATAAAAAGGCAACTCTTTGGAAAGAAGAAGACATTTTTAACTTTTCTAAAAAACTCCGAACAAAAGCTAAACCTATTGTTATTGCTGCAAACAAAGCTGATTTACCGACTGCAGAAAATAATATTGTAAAGCTCAAGAGCCTTGGTAGAGATGTAATTCCATGTATAGCCGAAGCAGAGATCTTGCTTAGAAAGGCTACAAAGAAAGGATTCTTACATTATTTACCAGGTGACAATTTGTTCAACATCAAGTCACGGGACTCTTTAAACGAGCCACAAAAGAAAGCCCTTGACACCATATATTCAATAATTGCAAAGTATGGTTCAACTGGGGTTCAGGAAGTAATTAATCTCGCATGTTTTAGACTATTGAAGCTAATTGTTGTTTATCCCATTGAAGACGAGATGAAGCTAATGGATAAAAAGGGAAATGTTCTACCAGATGCCTATCTGCTACCTCAAGGTTCAACTACAAAAGATTTAGCAAACACAATTCATGCTGATTTAGGAAAAGGTTTCTTGTACGCTCTAGATGCCAGGAGCAAACAGAGACTAGGTGTAGAATATAAACTTAAGAACAATGATGTTGTAAAAATAGTTTCAGCTGCAAGCACTGGATGATGTACAAAACATGCTATGTTTGGGAATAGAAAGTACTGCTCATACGTTTGGATGCTCAGTGTTAGAGTTTTCTTCACAAGATGGCAATGCAGGTAGAATACTTTCAGATATACGTGATCAATACAAAGCGCCAGAGGGTTCTGGAATTCATCCTCGGGAAGCATCAAGGCACCATGCTGAAACCTCATCGTCTATTTTGAAACAGTCATTAGAAAAAGCAAAAATTCTCATCGAAGAAGTAGATGCCATTGCATATTCTGCTGGCCCAGGACTGGGTCCATGTCTACGTGTCGGAGCTGTGGTTGCAAGAACCCTTGCTGCATTTTACAATAAGCCACTCATACCTGTTAATCATGCTCTAGGACATATTGAACTAGGGGCAATGCTTACAGGCGCTACCGATCCCTTGGTATTGTTAGTATCTGGTGGTCATACTATGATAGTGGCATTTTCGGAGAATAGATGGAGAGTTTTTGGCGAAACCCTAGATATTACAATCGGTCAATTGATTGATCAATTCGGAAGGGCAATGGGTTTTGCCTCGCCATGTGGTAGAAGAATAGAACAGCTTGCAAGTCAGTCATCTCAGAGTTATCTGCGCTTACCCTATGTGGTAAAGGGAAATGATGTGTCCCTTTCCGGGTTGCTTACCACTGCGATGAGACTTGCTTCAGAACGAAGGAATGCATTGCCAGATATATGCTACTCTATGCAAGAAACTGCATTTGCGATGATTACAGAATCAGTAGAACGAGCAGTATCATTCACGGGTAAAAAGGAAACAATGATTGTAGGAGGAGTTGCAGCAAACAAGAGACTTGGTGAGATGCTTGAAAGTGCCTCTAAAAGACTTGATGCTAATTTGTTTGTGTGTCCGATTAATTTTGCAGGAGACAACGCAGCACAAATCGCTTGGACAGGAATACTTGACTACTCTACAACAAAAGGACATGTAAGTATCGAAGACTCATTCACGTATCAATCATGGAGGCTGGACACCGTAGAGGTTAGATGGAGGAAATAAACTGTTATATAACTTTGTTCATATTAATCTGGTTCTCAATTTCCTTTGCCCATCTCCCAGTGTTAAATACACCAAACTTGTATGCCTCGTCATCCATGAAAATTACAAGTTTCTTTATGATAAATCCTTCTGTCGATACAGATGATATTTTATCAAGAGGAATATCTAACAATACGCCGCCCGTCCTTTTGGACAGAGTTGCGATTCTTCCTTCTGTCTCTTCAAAAATGATTCGCTGGTTTGTCAAGGTCAATATGCCATTTCTTAACTTGTCCTCAGCGCAGTCTTCTTGCAGGATTCTTTTCTCTCCTTGTCGTGGTTTAGCGGAATTCATGTTTTTTATTGCTAGTTGAAAGATATATTATACTATTGAATCGTAAAAAGACACTACTAAAAAAAGGGGCAGAAGCTAATATTTACATAATCAACTGGTATGGTAAGAAGGCCATTTCAAAGATTAGAGTTGCTAAGCATTACCGTCATAAACTTCTTGACAACGAAATCCGCAGACATAGAACTATTCGTGAAGCCGCTATGATCTATGCTGCAAAAAAAACAGGAGTTATCTCCCCATTTATTTACTTTATAGATCCATCGCATGCTGAAATAATAATGGAGTTTATAGAAGGAATAAATGTAAAGGAGGTAGTGACACCTCAGTTATGCTCTAAAATAGGGCGCTATGCTGCATTGCTTCATGATAACAATATCATTCATGGTGACCTTACTACTTCTAACTTTATTCTCTCTAAAAAGATAGTCTTGGTTGATTTTGGCCTCTCCTATTACTCTTCACGTTTGGAGGATAAAGCAGTTGATATCAGATTAATAAAACAAGCGTTTAGCAGTGCACACAAATCAATCTATGAAGATGCCTATAGGTGTTTTATAATAGGTTACTCACAAATAGCAGGCAAAAAGAAGACCGAAAACATTTTAGAAAAGGTTGGAGAAATTGAACGGCGTGGAAGATATGCAAGGGTAATTTAAAATTAGCATAATTTTTATGACACATGTTTATATACCCTGTGCGTTATAGTTTTTATCTCTGGAAACTTTCATTGATTTTTTGTGAATTCACTTCACTTTGTAACTACAAACCAAAACAAATATCTGGAAAGCCAGTTCGTCCTACAACAATATGACATCAGTATCGAATTTTATAACGCGGTCTTAACAGAAATACAAAATGACTCAATAGAAGTAATTGCAATCGAGAAAGCGAAAAGTGCATTTGCGAAAATATCAAAGCCTCTTATTGTTGAGGATGACGGCTTATTTATACACGAGCTGAATAGTTTTCCTGGTCAATATTCATCCTATGTATACAAAACTATTGGAAATAATGGAATTTTAAAATTGCTGCTTAATTCCAAGAGAAGATCTGCTATATTCAGATCATTTTTCACATTCTACGATGGAAAAAAAAATCCTAAAAGTTTTAAAGGCGAAATACACGGTAGAATTTCAGATAGAATTACAGAAGGTGGATGGGGCTATGATCCGATATTTATCCCTACTGGATTTGATCTGACTTTTGGCCAGTTGGAAATACGTAATAGGAAAACAGACTTTTCACATCGTACAAAGGCATTAAACCAATTTGCAAAATGGTACAAGCATAAATATTAATAAACTTCTATTATATTGATATTTGCTCATGCAAGCGCTTGGAAAACTTTAGTTGTTGACTCATCTCTAACATTTGAAGACTGATCGTAGACATTCTTTTATTTCATACAGCTGACCTTCGTATGCATATATATTTTAACAAATTTATTGTTGGTAATCTACTACTGCTTCAATTCTCCGTTTATCTTTTGTAACCCATGAGACTCTAATCAAGCCGTATATCTCTAGGTCAAGTAGGATCTTGTTTAACTCAGATTCATTCAAATGCATGATATCCTTAGTCAAGGCATTTACTAGATCAGAATCCATCATGTTACCAGCTTGCTTTATCTTTTCATAAATCATGTTGCGTATAGGGTACTTCATGCGTGATAGTAACTTTTAATATGTTACGGGCAGTATATCAATCCTGTCTTATTTTTATTATATAGAGACATATTCTTGTACAGATTATTTTGTGCTTGAGTATTGGTTCTAAATCGTTAGCACAGAAGTCCAGAAGCCTTCAAGAGGTTTCTTATTTTACCCATAGAATGCCTTATCTATTGTCTTTGGCATTGCGGAAGTAACATTTTTTCTTATTGACTCATACCAGTCTTCTACATCTTTTGTTATAGAAGGCTTTACCATATGTAATGATTTTCCGAAGTCAGTCTTAGAAATTACAGATGATTTAGATCGCATGGCGCTGACTGCTGCTTCTCTGCATAATGCAACTAGATCGGCTCCACTAAAACCTTTTGTCGATTGAGCTATATCTTGTACATTAACATCAAATGCAATAGGCATAGAAGAAGTTAATAGTTTGATAATTTCAAGTCGAGCCTGCTCATCAGGTGGACCAATATATACTATCAAGTCCAATCGTCCTGGACGGAGCAAGGAGGTATCTATGAGATCTGGCCTATTTGTAACGCCCACGATTATAACTTCTGAATTACCCGAATCATCTATTTCCGTCAAAATCTGAGAAAGTACTCTTTCATTACCAAACGCATCATCTTCACCTCTTGGTCTTGCAAGGGAGTCAAGTTCATCAAATACTACTACACAGGGTGAAGAAGCTTTTGCCTTCCTGAAAATCTCCCGTATTGCTTTTTCAGACTCACCGACCCATTTAGATAGCACTTCAGGACCTCGGACTATTATTATATTAGTATTACCCTCAGTTGCTAAAGACTTTGCGATAAGAGTTTTGCCGCAACCTGGCGGACCGAACAGAAGTGCACCCCTCGGTGGTTTGATCCCCATTTTGGAAAAATTTTCAGGCTCTTTTATCGCAGTAATGAGATTGTCATATAGTGTCCGTTTTGCATCATATAACCCTCCTACACTATTCCATCTAACACGTGCGACTTCAACATAAAATTCTCTCATCGCGGTAGGAATGATTTCTTTCATTCCTTCTTTGAAGTTTTTATTTGTAATCTGTATGACCTCGAGCGCATCAGGCGAAATTTTCTCTCCTTCTAAATCGATTTCCGGTAAATAATGCCGCAGCGCTTTCATAGCGGCTTCTCTGCATAGAGCTTTGATGTCAGCACCGGTATAGCCATGGAGTTCAGAGGCTAAATCCCGCAGGTCGATATCTTCCGCAAGAGGCATTCCTCTAGTGTGAATTTGAAGAATTTCCAATCTACCTTCGGCATTTGGGACACCAATTTCTATCTCTCGGTCGAATCTCCCGGGACGTCTCAATGCCGGGTCGAGACTTTCAGGCCTATTTGTAGCGCCAAGCACAATCACATTTCCTCGTTCTGACATGCCATCCATCAAAGATAGGAGCTGTGCTACAACTCTTTTTTCAACGTCGCCGAAGGCTTCCTCTCTCTTAGGTGCGATGGCATCAATTTCATCAATAAATATAATACTTGGCGCAGAATTTCTCGCTTCCTTAAAAATGTCCCGTAATCTCGCTTCTGTCTCGCCATAGTACTTGTTTACAATTTCCGGGCCATTTATAATATAGAAGTTTGCTTCTGATTCCGCCGCAAGTGCTTTTGCAATTAACGTTTTTCCACAGCCCGGCGAACCGTACATTAGTATGCCACTATGGGGCTCGATACCGAGCCTCGCAATTACCTCAGGATGTCGTAGAGGTAATTCAACTATTTCCCTAAGACGTTTAATCTGTTCCTTAAGTCCACCAATTTCCTCATATGTAACTCGAGGATTCTTATTAATATCAGCTTCTGACATTATATGTAACTTTGTCGAACGCTCAATCTTTACAATTGTAGCTGGTGAGACTTTTTCGATTCGGAAATCCATTGGATTACCCAAGATTACTACAGATATTTCGTCGCCTTCATTTACGGGAAAACCTCTAAGTCTATTCTTTACGAACTCACAGAATTCTTTGTCCACAGCAATTGTGCTACTAACAAGAGGCTTCAGAATTATGGTTCTTGCAGTCTTTGATTCAATCCTTCTTACGAGCAATAAATCATTTAACCCTACACCTGCATTCTTCCTTGTCTGCCCATCCACTCTGATAATGTCCATCTCCTTCTCTTCTTCATCAGCAGGCCAGGCTGTTACTACAGTGCTACGTTTTCCGATTAATTCGATAACTTCGCCGGCTCCAATTCCAAGCCTCTGCATCGAATCAGAATCTATTCGTGCTCTGCGTTTTCCTACATCTCTATGTTTTGCCTCTGCCGCCCTTAATTGTATTTTTGGCGATGATTCTGATTCATTTCCACGAGACTTTTTCAAATCCCTGCGTTAACCTCCACTAGGACTACATTGCAGATTTTTATCATATTACTATTTTATTTTTTCATTTTATCTTTACAGACTGTCTGCTTATATTAATTACTTCTATTTCACCAACGCCGTCTATTTTTTTTATTGAATCTTCCAGCTTATCCATTTGGCCTTCATCATCATCTATTAGAAAGTCACCAATAATCGCATGTAACCCAAATGCAATTGGCTCTTTAGCATGAGCCTTAAGTTCGATACCTTCAGGGAATTTCGTTTTAAGGCCAAGTATTAAGCTATCCAAGTTAGAATCTGCCTCTGCAGGCAGTATTCTAATTCTTGCAACCAGCCGTGATCCCATTTCTATGGTCCCTCAAATCCACATCCTATACATTTGTAATTTCTAGCGAATTCTCTGCAGCTTTGACATCGCCAGATCAAAACATAACCGCAATTGGGACAATAATATTTTACACACTCATCGTTAGGCATTATAGGTCTATTACATGAAGTACAGGTTGGTAATTGCAAGGCTTTAGACATATACAGTTGCTTTAAAGATCAATATCCGAATTTATATCTTCCTTAGCAGTTAAATAGACGCCTGATCTCATTACCCAGCACAGTTTTTATTATTTTTGAACCGCTTCGTGTGCCTAGTATCTTTGATATAGCAGTTGAATGGAAATCAAAATCTCCTATTTTAGATGCAACTTCCATTTCTCCTTCTGAAAGTGTTGAAAATAATTCGTCTATTGCTTTATTATCCAACCGCTCTAATAATTTCCTGATAAGAAGCATCCTTTCAAACTCGGTTTTGAAAATAGAAAACCATTTTTTCTCATAATCATGCAATAAATTGTCATCATTTTTTTGTTTGGAAATTGCTATTGCTCTTCCTGCTAATACCCCACCAATACCACAAGAATATATTCCTCCAGCAGTAGTTGGTTTAGTCTGCCCTGCAGCGTCACCAATTATAATGTTACGTCCGAATACAAAGTGTTCCATTGGTCCCATTATCCAAATTGGAGCATAGACTTTGCGGACTACTGAATACCTTTCGCCTTTGCTCTCCATGTATCTTTTTAAGACATTTGCTGCGTTAATTGATCTGCCAGCTACACCAACCTTTCCCATATCTGAACCTGTTGGAATGGTCCATGCAAAGAAGTCTGGATATTTTTCTCTATCAAAATTTACCTCAATAGTATCACGAATGATCCATGGAGCATATACTTCATATTGTGCAGACTGTAGTAATCCTTGTCTATTGCGCTGAATCAATGATCCGAGTCCTCTAGCATCTACAAAGTATTTGCATGCCAGCGGTCCCTCAGAGGTCTTTATAATATAGGAACCATTATCATCATATGTATCATCAGTATTTTTTTTTTCATGTATAGAGAGCAGAGAACATCTTATTCTAATTTCTGCTCCCATTCTTTGGGCTTGGAATGCAATCTGTTTATCAAATATCCGTCTATCCAGGACAATTACTTTTTGTTTTTCTGCATTCAGTTCAAATGATTTTGAAGGTGAAGAAATTTTTGCATATTTGATGTTATTTTGAATAGCATTATTTGAAGGTACTATTCCTAGATTTTGTATTCCATCAATGCTTACAAGTCCCCCACAATGTTCTGGTGTTCCAATTTCGGTATCCTCCTCAAGCACAATCACAGAAAGCCCCTCAGCAGCAACTTCTCTAGCCGCAAGCAGACCAGAGATGCTTCCGCCTGCTATTATTACATCATAATAATCTGGCATGGTAGAGATGAGAAATCTATATCTTTCCCCTATTAATTAAATCATATCAGTATAATAATCAAGGTGTACAAACAGGTAATAGTTGTTCGAAAGGATCTAGCAATGACAGCAGGCAAAATTGCTGCACAGGTAGGCCATGCAGCAGTCATGGGTGCCGAAAAGACAAAGCGAGAAAATATCAAGTGGTTTGATCTTTGGTATCAATCAGGTCAGGCAAAAGTTGTAGTAAAAATTAATAACTTTGAAGAACTCGTGGAGGTAAGACAGCACGCCGAGAGTCTAGATTTGACAGTGGTCGAAGTTCATGACAGTGGTTTGACACAACTTCCGCCTGGCACTACTACTTGTATAGGAATAGGCCCAGCTCCAGATGAATTGATAGATAAAGTTACGGGGGGACTCAAATTACTCTAGAATGAAAGTTAGATTTCCAAGTCATAATTGAATGCTATCAGCGAATTCAACGTGATATAGGCAGCAATTGTTTGTTATATAGATATTAGCAATCAGGAAAAAGGAAGCCAATTATATAACGCGATAAGCTTATTTTCTAATAGGTTCGCTTACAACCGAATCTCTATCATTTGCTTTCTCTTGTCTTCTGTCATGGTAAGATAAGTCAGACTGCTCTGGAATTTTAGGCAAAAGGCGAAGAAGATGAGCATACTTATCTAAGAATACTAGGCCTGCATTTGTAATTCGGTACAGATCTCTTACCTCCGAATATTCTACTAACCCTCTTTCTACTGCAATAGCAAGGTATCTGACCAATTGTGAATGTGATACTGCAGCATTGTTCATAATTGTAGTTTTATATTCCCATTTTCCTATAGATGAACGTAGTATGGACGCCATAATTTCTATCTCTGAACGGTTCTTCATAATTTTCTTAACCTCTCGCTCATAATATTCATCATCATCGTCATCACTTGTATTTTCTTTTTTGCTTCCCTGTTTTCATACTTCTCATTTTTATTAATAAAAGCTCGCTAGATAAAGCATGACGACAATCTATTTACAAAACATTGACAATGTATTTGTTGATAGGTAAATGACGACTACATGGAATGATACATAATATTACATGTGCGTGTTACACCAACTCATCATGTGTCATTATTTGTTTTGTATTGTATTCTATTCTATTTGCAGATGAAAAAACAAACAGGATAGAATAGGATGAGTTAGAATATGGTTTGTGTTGTGATATCAGTGTATGACTGTATTTGTATTTGATTAAGCCAATTTGGATGCATTTCCTTACATAAAAATATGGTCCTAGGAACAGTGATATATCGCTATTGCATTGTGTTGATATAGATGAGTGAAAGCCCAGATATAAAATACTTGGTTCCTATAAAGCAGGTAGAAAAATCAATCAAGGTGTCAAATGAAGCAAAACAAGAATTACAAAGCGTTGGTATAATGGATGAAAAGGGTAAATTAAAATTAAAGGGAATTAGCCCAAAGATGCTCAAGCGCATGAAAATGGAGGCAGTCGACTGCCCGGTGCTAAACAAAGAAATAGGATTCATTCAATGTTATGTCTGTAAGAATTTTCATAGTAGGATAACAGGCAAGGTTTATTGCAGGGGTGAACCTCTGGACAATACTTTTGCTGCCAAAACTTCATAACGCTAATACTTCTGCCTCTGAACAATATTGAGTTCTGCAAAAGATATTGGAATCACCGCAAAAAAGGGTACCAATTTTAGCGAATGGTATACACAATTAGTTTTAAAAACACAGCTTGCTGACTACGCCCCTGTAAAGGGCTTTATCGTTCTACGGCCCTATGGTTATAGCATATGGGAATCAATTAAAGCTATTTTAGATAAACGATTCAAAGAAACAGGTCATCAGAATAGCTTTTTACCAGTATTAATTCCTGAGAGCCTTCTGGAACGTGAAGAAGAACATTTTGAGGGATTCAGCTCTGAAGTATTCTGGGTTACAAAGGCAGGCAATAATAAACTAGCCGAGAAGCTAGCTTTACGTCCTACTTCTGAAACGCTTGCATATACTATATACTCCAAGTGGATAACTAGTTACCGCGACTTACCTGTCAAAATTAATTTTTGGAATTCTGCACTGCGTGCAGAAATAAAGGCAACAAAGCCATTTGTTAGAACATCAGAATTCCTATGGCAAGAAGGGCATACTGTTCATGCCACAGAAGAAGAAGCGGAACAGGAGGTCATGTTGATCTTAGAAATTTACCATGATTTAATAGAAAATTATCTAGCCATTCCATCATTAAGAGGTTTTAAAACTGATAAGGAAAAATTTGTAGGCGCAAAATACACCACGACATTGGAAGGATTGATGGCTGATGGAAAAGCGTTGCAGATGGGCACGTCACATCATTTAGGACAGAATTTTTCAAAACCATTTGGAATAAAATTTTTAGGAAAGGATGGTACACAGCATTTTGCATGGCAGACCTCATGGGGTATATCTTGGCGATTGATAGGAGCTTTGATAATGGTTCATGGAGATGACAAAGGTCTCATTCTTCCACCCAAGGTCGCTCCTATTCAGGTCATCATTGTCCCAATTTTCAGAGACAAGGATGCAGAATTAGTTAAATTAAAAGCTAACGAAGTTGCCTGTGAGCTGGAAAAATCTGAGATTAGAGTTCATGTTGATGATCGAGAAGAATATACTGCCGGTTGGAAGTTTAATGAATGGGAAACAAAAGGTGTTCCTCTTAGGATTAATATCGGACCAAGAGATATCGAAAAAGGCCAAGCAGAATTTATTAGGAGAGATACAGGCGAAAAATCGCTTGTAAAACGAGCCGAATTGACTAAATATGTAATTTCAGTTTTAAATCATATTCAAGATAGTTTGCTTCTTCGAGCTAGGAAACAACTTGATGAGAATATAACCCGAACTTCAAATTATGATACTTTGAAGTCGATCTTGGAGGAGAAGGGGGGATTTATTTTGACAGGCTGGTGTGGCGATCGTGGATGTGAGTGCACAATAAAAGAGGAAACTGGAGCCGACATCAGAGTAATTCCGTTTGAAGCTCAAGAGATCTCCAAACTGACAGCATGTATATATTGTCGCAAACAGGCGAAGAAAGTTGCACTCATTGCAAGAGCGTATTGAAAGTTTTAAGAGTCGTAATTCATGAAAGCTTAATTGAGAAGATGAGCTTTCTTATTGTTTGTAGAACGTATTTAAATCACACTGAGTATAAATTAATGCATATATAAGAAGAAGATGATGTGAGTGAGCATTGAGTAATAATAAGGACTTCCTTTTGCAACAATTGATGTGGATTGGTATATCACTTGGCATTAGCTTGGCTATTTCATTGTTTGTTCCTTTTCCTTACTCTTTGCCAATAATAATGGGAGTATTCATAATGCTCAGTTTCTACATGAGAAAACGAGCATTACGAAGAATGGGTATA
>JBJMFM010000083.1:0-4813 GCA_045808425.1 Nitrososphaeraceae archaeon
CATGTTAACACAACTGAGTCAAGGATATGTGGCATTCCAACAACGCCATCATCAAATACGACCTCATCAGAAAATACGACAACAGGAGCAGAAGCACCACCAACCGATTTAGCTCCGTCAGCTGCACCGCCTTCAGAGTGAGAGTAGAGTTAACTAACACGCTTTATTATTACTAACCTTCTCTTTTTCTTACTGTCAGACAAGACTAAACGATAGTTCAAATCATCTCTTCTTGAAATGTAGCTTTACGCAGATTGAGATAATTCTACTATTTGGTGAGGTATTTTATGACATGACACACGGTTAAAAGAGAATAGTACGCAAACAATTTCTAATGTAGACGTATTTGTTAAAGTGAAAATTTATAAAATAACAATATATTATATTTTTTTTACGCAAGCACCAATTATTGCTTTTTTATAAGAGATGCATGCATTTAAATGGTAAGAATAGAAAACATGTGATGTAACTATTGGCCTTGGTAGATGTATCAACAGCCGTAATTCTCATTGTTATATTGATTGTTGGTGCTATTGTAACAAATAGAATAATTCGAAGCAGGCGTACTAGGATGCCTCAGCGAGAGAATGTATATGATGATAGTAGCAAACAACCAGGTAGATCCTTGACAAGCCGAAGGTTACCATCGCTGCAAAAAAATATACTAAGAATCCTAGTCGGAATAGTTATTTTTATTGTTATTATAATAATACTGTCTGAATCTGTAGTTGTAGTACAAGCAGGGCATAGAGGAGTTGTTGTTTACCTAGGTGCTGTTGAAAATAGAGTATTAGGAGAAGGTGTGCATTTCATCATACCATTTGCTGAACAAGTAATACAGCTAGAAGTACGTACACTCAAATTCCAAGCTGATGCGTCAGCTGCTTCAAATGATTTGCAAGAAGTAGCTACTGTGATAGCTCTGAATTATCATATTGATCCTAGAAAAGCTAACACAATTTATCAGCAATTAGGTGCAGATTATACTAGTAGAATAATAGCACCTACAATACAAGAATCAGTTAAAGCAAGTGTTGCAAAGTTCAATGCAGAACAACTAGTAACGAATAGAGAAACTGCAAAAGCTACGATAGCCCAAGCTATTAGCGGAACTCTTTCTGCAAGAAATATATTAGTTGAAACCGTATTTATAACAGACTTTAAATTCTCAGAAGCATTTGCAAGTCAGATTGAACAAAAAGTAGTAGCATTTCAAAAATATTTGACTGAACAAAATAATCTGAGGGCTGTACAGGTAATAGCTAATCAGACAGTTGTTCAAGCTCAAGCACAAGCTAGAGCAAGAATGGCTAATGCCACTGGCGAAGCTCAAGCAATAAATCTCATTACAGAGCAATTAAGACAAAGTCCAGGATATCTACAGTGGAAAGCTATCAATGAGTGGAATGGACAAATGCCGTATACTCTTAGTGGAAGTGGCGGGTTTCCTTTTCTAGAGTCATCCACGCAGCAGCCACAATTATCACTAAAACAAAACCCCCAACAAAACCTAACCAAACTCAAGTAAGATATCTACATTATGCTCTTTCATAAAGGTCTGAAATCTTCCATATGGATGCTCCAAAAAGGGAAGAATGTGATAACCTTATCTATATTACAATTGCAAAGGATGAGAAAGCGTTTTACTTCCTCCCAAATTGCTTAAGGAAAAAAATAGAAGAGACCTCATTATGATCAAATATTTGCTGTTACACATATCTTTGTGTGTGTCATAATAGCATTCCAATTCTGCACTTCTGTCGACTTAACAAAAATATAGTGAAAATCCATTAAGATAAAGAAACCATTAATAATGTACATCTTAGCCTTTGCTTTTCTCAACTATCTAATAGCTCAAGTCACTCAGTTGTATAACTAGATGTATATAAAATTCTTAATATCGTTGCTAAAAGCAATCACCTTAGTCTTTTCCACGTTCAATACTTTCAAACGATCAGAATTATTCTGACGAAAGCGATAGAAGTGGTAGTGACATCGTATATCCTCAATCGTAATCTACCTGTCACTTATTACTAGTACTAATCATACTATAACCCCAGTCCACATGAGATTATAATAGACCTGGTCGAGGTATGCAAATATTCGCTTATATGCATCTGGATGATAATAACAGTGTTCTCTGCGATGAGAGTATTACTTTTAACAGCACATTTGCCTTTTCCTCCCTTTAGTGGTGGTCGAAGACGAGAGTTTGAATTGATATCCCGCCTGGGAAGAAATTACGAAATACACCTGTGCTCCATAACAAAATCCTGGAAAACAGACAGCCAATATGTAAATGAACTCCGCAGTTACTGTGCTACAGTAGATTTGTTTAAAGCACTTTATATCGACAAGCAACAATATTCGCTATACTCCAATCAGATGAGGGGACATATGTCCGAAGACGCTACTTCATATATTTCATCTTTGCTGAGAAAGAAGCAGTTCGATGTTGTGCATGTTGAAGGATATTACCTCATGCAACACCTTCCCGCAAGCCTCGATGTCCCTGTGCTCCTCGTTGAACATAATATTGAATGCTTATTGAACTTGCAACGATTTATGTTAGCTCCTAGACAGGAGGATAAATCCCACTATTGGAAAGAATATATATATGCGCTGAAATGGGAAACAACGTTCTGGAAGAGGGCCACAATTTGTATTACTCTTACTAATGACGACAAAATAAGTATGAGCCAATTAGAACCGGGTCTTAATATCAGATTGATCCCTGACGGTACAGATCATCAGAAAATTATCAAGTACTCGGCAGCATTATGTAATCGCATTGACAGCCATTTTTCTAACCCTACACATCCTTCTGTCCTCTTTGTTGCCAATTTTGCCTATGACCCAAACGTAGATGCTGCATTGTATTTCTCTAATGTTATCTTTCCTCTTGTTTTAAAAGATGTGCCTAACGCAAAGCTGTACCTTGTAGGTAATGCACCACCAGCAGAAATCAGATCCTTAACAGCAAACAAACAGATTGAAGTGACTGGTTTCGTAAATTCTCTGGTTCCATACTATGAATCTGCCAACGTCGTTATTTGTCCTCTACGGATAGGTGGAGGAATTAAAGTAAAGATATTAGAAGCATTAAACGCCGGTAAGGCAATAGTCAGTACTTCAGTTGGTGCACAGGGACTGGATCTCACGACACACCAGGCTTTGGCTATTGCAGATGGAGCATCAGATTTTGCCAAGAAAGTTATTCAATTTCTTCTGAACCCCAGTGAGCGTCACCGACAAGAACAAGAAGCACAAGTTTATTCAAAGACACTTGCTTCTTGGCAACAAGTTTCAGAACAATTTGCAAATTGCTACAATGAAATATCATCTCCTAGGAATAGGCAAACGGGTATTAGATAGGTTGAAATAGTATGGGAGAATAGTAAAAAATCTAATGTACGAGATGAAATGGATTTATTACTTGACAAATAATTATTCTATACTTATAAGAAAAAATAACTGATCGGATACTAAATTGTTCTCTATATTAATGCAAAAGATTCTGGAAAAAGTAAATGATTGATGCATCATAGATAGATCACAGTAAGGTCTGCAAAAAGTGACCGGTATTCTTATTTTATTTCTCTCAGAAATTATCACCAAAATTTCTTGTCCTTTCATCAACCTGCTGCTGTGGGTTTACCTTTTGGTCATGAACGTGTTCCCACTTATGAGTTCTACGATCTAGCTCTTTCTCGTGCTCTTGTCTCACGTGGTGTAACATATCCTTTTCATGAATGAATTCTTTACCACATTCATGGCATTTTACAATTGTATGATGGTGCACATGTTTTGCATGAGCTATAAGTTCATCAAACCTTCAAACTTCTGACCGCATTGATCACATATGTTCTTGTTTCTATGAAATATACCATGGTTCAAGGATTTGTACCTAACCTGTACTATTAAAGGAATTAGTACGTTAAAGAAGCCATAATATTAATCTGACAAATACATAGAGCAGGTATAACTAAAATCGGACTGTAAAACAATCACACTCTAAAGTCGGATGCATGGACCGTAGTCTTTTTCATTTTATGGAATATCCTGAAGTATGTTATTATAGTGCCTCCTCTCTACCATATTATATTTACGCGCTTTATCTTAGTGAATCTAGCTTAGTTTTGATGGCTTTTTCAACGTCATTTCCCATCCTATCATTTAGTTTCTTACTAAGGAATTCTTTCCATGAAACGGCATTGCTTTTGTTATGTAGCGCATTGAGTTCTCCCGCTAAGCTATATATTATTTGTTGTTGAGTATGAAAGTATTTTTTGCCTACCAAAGATTTCGATATTTCCAATCCACATGCAGCACATTTCAATATACGTCTGTATGTGTTCGATTATCATGACAATAAACACATCTGATCTATGATCAGCTAATATTTGACGAGATCTGTTAAAAATCGCAAGTTTTAACGGAAGATTATCCTAAACATTCTGTGATCATAAAAAAACTAGTGGTTTAGGCTACCCCTGAAAAACTTATTCTCTATTGCCCTGCGTTTCTGTTTGTCCTTGGCCAACTTGTTCTTCTGCTAGTTTCTCTATTGGCTCTCCAGTTGGCAATGGTGCATCTCTATCTACCTTATATTTCATCAATTCATTAACATCCATATTCAAAATGACATTTCTACCTACTTCTTTTATTTTTAATTTAGGAACATCAAATCTATAACCAAAGCTACCAAATATTACTATCTTGTCATTTGTCTCTTTCATTATATGTCCTATGTGGTCTTCATTTAGAACCCTAACTCCCTTGTTAAATAATCCTTTTGGATATTTTCTTTCAT
>JBJMFM010000084.1:0-4113 GCA_045808425.1 Nitrososphaeraceae archaeon
AGAACGATAAATTTGCCGGCGCCCAATAGAGCTGATTTAATTGAGGCTGGATACAATTTAGTGGAAAAACAATCCCAGAGCTTGTGGATCGAAGACAGTGTTCTTGTTACAGGGGAAATACCTAGAACCAATGATTTTGAAAAAGGATTTCCAAATCAGTATTCGGAGATAGATGGGAAAATGGAAAATGATCCATTAATCAAAGACGATCAAGCTATTGTTTTGAATATTAAGGACCAGGGACTTGTAATTATCACGGGTTGTGCACATGCTGGAATAATAAATATCATAAAATATGCAAAGGAGTTGAGTGGAGAGAATAAGGTCTACGCTCTGATCGGAGGAATGCATCTAACAGGTGGGGTATTCGAGCCATTAATTCCCCAAACAATCGATGAATTAGAACAACTAAAGCCTAACTTCATTATCCCCTGTCATTGCTCTGGCTTGAAAGCTGTGACTGAAATAGCCAAAAACATGCCTAATGCTTTTATCCAAAACAGTGTGGGAACTAAATATATTTTCTAAAGAGTGTTATTCTATGAAGCTAGACTTGCTTACAAATGCTACTGCGGTCGATAATGCTATTACGTTCGTTTATCAATCTAAAGAGAAATTAAGAAAGTCTACTTCCAAAAATGTAGACCATACAAGAGTACGATTCTAAGGAAGAAGAAATAGGATATATGTTGACTTCAACTAGAAACCACATTTGAGCTCACATGTGGAACAGCAGAATAGTCAAAGAGAGATATCCCAAGTATTACAAGTTGGACTGGCTACTGTTAACAGATATATATTGTATTTGAGAAATCAAGCCAGAACTAACATCAAAAGCGAAGTCTTTTAGGATGAATTATAAAATGAACTGCAAATATCTAGAGTATATGCATATTGCTGCTGTTATTATATTCCTGACACAGACGCCTGGTAATTTGTAACATCAGTTAATTAAAAGTCGGATTGTGTCCTTAATTTTTAAATGAAACCCTGTAGATACTTGTATAATGGCTAGTCTGGTAAAACAGGCTTCACTTTTTCCTATATTATTGGTTAATTTTGTAGGTACTCTTGGCTTTAGTATTGTTTTACCTTTCCTGGTTTTTGTAGTTATGAATTTTGGAGGCAATGCTATAGTTTATGGTCTACTCGCTGCTACTTATCCTGCTTTCCAGCTTATAGGATCTCCTATATTAGGTAAATGGTCTGATATTTATGGAAGGAAGAAAATTCTTCTATTGAGTAATGTAGGAACATCAATTGGTTGGTTGCTATTTCTTTTTGCTTTATTTTTGCCCTCAAATTCTTTTAATATTCATATCGCCTTCCTTGAATCATTCGTCGTTATTGTTCCATTGCTTGTCCTATTTCTTGGCAGAGCTATTGATGGCATTACTGGTGGAAATATCTCTATTGCCAATGCATATCTTGCAGACCTTTCATCAGATTCAACTAGAAGTAAGAACTTTGGAAAAATGGCAATATCTTCTAACCTAGGATTCATTCTAGGTCCTGCACTGGCTGGAATTTTAGGAGGAACTATTTATGGAGCGATATTGCCTGTTCTAGCAGCGTTAATCTTATCTTTGGTCACAATAATTGTAATATTTTTTCTGTTAAGAGAATCCAAACCCTCCTCAGAAGAAGAAATGTTAGTTCCAGAACAAGGAACCATCAGAAAAGCTTTTTCGCAGGAATGCAGAGAATGCTATTCGGAGATAAGCACTAAAAAACCTAAATTGCGGGACGTTTTCAAACTAAAACATATTTCTTTTTTACTTGTATTATATTTCTTGATATTTCTTGGGTTTAATATCTATTATGCTGCTTTTCCTGCACATGCAGCTAAAGATCTAAAGTGGTCAGTAACGCAGCTTGGAATATTTTATGCGATATTGAGTGGAATAATGGTTTTTATCCAAGGTCCTGTCTTGCGTAAAGCATTAAAAAAATTCTCGGAGGAAAAATTAGTAATAATTGGTAGCATTATTTTAGGTACAAACTTTATTTTATTTGTATCAAATAATGTTGTCTCAGTCGCCATGGCTATAATATTGTTTGCTGTTGGTAACGGTCTCATGTGGCCATCTTTCATGTCCATATTGTCAAGACGTGCAGGATCAAAACTCCAAGGCGCAGTACAAGGTATTGCTGGTAGTTTTGGCGGCTTGGCAAGTATCTTGGGCCTAACTTTAGGTGGTTTTTTGTATAACTCAATTGGTGCAGTAACTTTTCTGATTAGCGCCGGAGTAATATTCTCTATTTTTCTGATGTCTTTTCAACTGTTGAAATGGAAATAGGCTTGACTTGATAATTTTGCAGGTCATATCTTTTTTAACTTAGAGCAGAAGGATATTCTGGTGAATAAGAGAGAGATTATTTGAAAGACACATAAAGCTAACTTTGGTCAATCAAACAGTAGTAGTGTTATCAGTGACTCATTCACTATGGAAAATGCAAGTATATTGGAAAATACACAAGGAGAAATGCAATAAATGAGCACAAAAATGCAAGTGGAGTGGTGTAGGACTAAAGTTTTAGAGCTATTGAGTAAAGGCAACAGTCAATCGGAAATTGCAAAGTATTGCAAGTTGATTTATCCATTATTATCAGAGATGTAGATCATCTAAGACAAGAGGCTAAATACAATATCAAGCGATACATCGACGAGCGACTGCCAGAAGAGTATGAGAAATGTCGTATAGGATTAAATGCAATCACAAAAGAAGCATGGAGTACATCACAGAATACAGAAGATAAAAAAGAAAAGATACAGGCATTGTCATTAGCTAAAGATTGCTATTCAATGAAAATGGATTTGCTTACTAATGCAACAGTAGTTGATGATGCTGTTAGGTTTGTATCTTCCAAGTCCAAAGAGAAGATAAGATCATCTTCTCATGGTAGTAGTGATGAAGAGGAAGTAGAAGAATTACAAGAGCCTAATTATGAAGAACCTGGAGAAATAAACCATATATCAATAACTACAAATGATGTCTTTTAGAAATGAATTGCTGCTAGTATACTCTATATAGATCTTGTTATTTTGGGCTCTTAACTTATCGTCTGTTAGAAGTATGTTAACTTAGGATGATGTTTTATATAGGGATTAGCTACAAGCATAAATTAATAGTTCCGCTAGAGCATTTCAAAATCTGGCTTAACCTAGTTAAATAATCTATTTAAGATTATATCTTATATCAGTAGAGAATATGACTGAAACAACAATACTAAAAGTAAGTTCCATCGTAGCTATATTGGCGTCTGCAACAGTAGCTAGTGTATTTGGCTATGCAGGCTTGAGTGGTACAAGTCAGTTTGCATATGCACAAAAACAGGGGCAATCTTTTCATGCTAAACTTACAGGTAAAGACGAAGTTCCACCCAAAGATACCAAAGCAACAGGGACTGCTGACTTCACCTTGACAGGAGCAAATAGCATGAGCTATAAAGTCAGTGTTTCTGATATGGAAAAGGTTACAGCTGCTCACATACACAAAGGTAAAGTAGGTGAAAATGGACCGGTAGTAGTCACGCTGTTTAAAACAGATTCTCCTTCAGCAAGAAGCAATGGGATTTTATCACAAGGAACTATTACCTCTGCAAAACTTGAAGGACCATTAGCTGGCAAACAACTAAGTGACTTAATCACTATGATAAATAATGTAGATGCCTATGTTAATGTTCACACAGAAGCAAATCCTAAAGGAGAGATCCGTGGGCAGATGTCTTCTAGGTAAGAGATGATATCTCAACAGCACTATGAAATACGAATTTAGTAGATTCGGGACGATAGCAGGGAATATCATCACCTCTTATTTTATTATTCCGTGAATTTTAAATGATTTGCTTTGTCTCAAATCTAAAGGCAAAGAGATGCTAAAATCATCGAGTAATAGCAATGAAGAAGAATCAAACGAACCTGATTATGATGTAGAGATCAGTTAGAAGATGAATTAGAAGAGGAAACTACTGCGATAACAGTACATCAAGTTTTTTGTTGATGATTAACTACACAAATAATAATAGCGAACACCAAACGACGACGCGAAAGGCGAAGCTAGCTAACAAAACATGATTTGGATCGATTAATTTAGATTGAAATCAAGATGT
>JBJMFM010000085.1:0-5536 GCA_045808425.1 Nitrososphaeraceae archaeon
TCTGAGTCTCCTCAATCTTTGCTAATGCAGAACAACAGCAACAAACACACGAAGTAATACAAAGAGAGAAAACGAGAAATAACAACAACCAGGTTTTCTGAGGAGAAAAAGTATATTCAGAAGTTAATAATAAAAGACTCACTTACCTTAAGAAGATGAGAAAGAGAATTTTTTCTATTATTCATCTGCAAGATTACTTCCATATACAGCTTTGAACCTTTTGAATATCAGTGCACAGTCTGCTGTATCAAAAGTATAGTATGTTCCATTAATTTGCTCTACTATCATAGTCGACGAGAAGGAATTATTTTGCTGTTGTTGCTGCTCTTTTTCCTTTTTCTTTTCATGCCCATCTTTAATAATAGCGTCTTTTCCGCACATGGCACATTTATTTTCATATGCTAACAGACACTTTCCCTCTTCCTATTTGAGTAGTATACATACTTACACTTGGTCTCTTATAGGGATATTTGTAAAAAAGTCTAGTAGATATTGTTATTTATATACAAAATAGGACACATTTAGTTGGTACTCTTACTAATACATAAAATAAGTTCGGTAAATTATAGTAGCATACTATTGTTATCATGATGGTTCATTTCACTATTAGATGATATGTCCAGTCAGCTGCTAGTTGTATTGGGGATTAATGGGATTTGCTACACTTACCGAAAGGTATAGGTCATGCTTACCTGGAGGCAGTGGTTCTAGGAAGACAAAAGAAACAGTATCATTTTTCGGATTATCATCTTTCCTAATTTTTATCGGTATTTACTCCTCGGCATTTTCCATCTCAGAAGACTCTGAATTGCGCAAATCAATTCGACGTTACGCCATCAAGGAATCAAAGGTTACTAGACAGTATTGGAATGGCGCAAATGGAGAGAGAGATATTGAGAAAAGCATACTAGTGTTTACAAAAAGAAATTAAGATAAAATGATAGAAGAGACCGGAATTCAATCTTCTCTCTCAGAATATGATGTGAAGCAATATTTGCAGCAGGTATTACAAGAGGTACAGAAGCAAAAGACGCATACGACTAACAGTGCCAGTTAATCTGATAGCTGCGCCATAGATAGTGTAGTCTTTCATCCTGTTCCAATCTCAGAGTACTTGATTTGGTTCTTCCACCTTGCGTTGTATACTTGCTCAGAATTTGATAATTTGATAAAAGCTAAAGATTAGTTACTATCATACTAATATGATGTTAAGTGACATTCAAAGACCTAATGAAAAGAGTTAGCTTATAGACAACAGCGGCAGTACAGCAGCAATCAAGGCTTTTTGAAAGTCCTTCTAACAATTTGTCTCCATTGTTCTGCACTCAGGTCTTCTGCATCATTTTTTCTATTCAACCACCAATAACAGTGGCTGCAATGCAAATTACAAATATTGTTAACATCTACTGAGCCATACATTGCAGGTTTTGAATGAAAGAGCTTAATGCTAATGTATTTTTTAAATATGCTAGCAAAAAAAGGCACTTCACGGATAAGGTCAGTTACACCACGACCATAAACCAAGTCTGCCATGTCTATATATGCAATACTTTCATAAGATTACAAAGTTTATAGAGGTTGAGTTTTTTTGCTTTCTATGCGTGTGCGTTATTAGAAGTCGTTCCAATTAGTTGAAGAGCACATATAGAATTCTATTTGTGTTCTAGTTGATATTCTACTCCACATTGGTCTGAACAGAACTCACCGGAATTGCTGTCATCACCAATCTGGTCACCACAGTTTTTACAACGCCCTTTTTTATTCATATAGTTAAGGCGGTAAACTTGATATTATTACGTCTTTCTCTATTATGGAATCGTGAAGTGTAGAATAAGGTTAAGAGGTATATGGGTGCTATCGTTTATTTAATGGTAAGTTGAATGTAAAGTAGATCCTTTGCCATCTGTATTATTCAACCATATTACTAACGCATCTTGGTATCTTTGTAAACGTTCTTTACTGCCACTTCCTTAATTTGGTAAATAATCGTAGGGTGATTAGACAATAACAGCAAAGGTCGATAGCACCATCAAGAAGAGGAGAATTCAGATAGTAGATGACGAAATCGATATCATCTGGTCTATAAAATTAGGATTAGAGGGTAATGGATTCAAAGTCGATGCCTTCACTGAAGCCCTTGTAGCATTATCAAACTTCAAAGCTGATTTCTATGATCTTGTCATCCTTGATATTAAAATGCCGGATATGAATGGTTTTGAGTTGTATAAAGAAATGAGAAAAATAGATCCTAGGGTTAGGGTTTTATTCTTTACAGCAACTGAAACATATTATGAGGATTTGGAACAGCTGTTTCCAACATTTAATAAAAAGCAATTTATTGTAAAACCAACTCGAATAGAAGAACTGGTAGAGAAGATAAATACAGAACTAGGCTCATGACGATAATAAGACGATCCTTTTCTCTTAAGAGCCACCAAAGATAGACGATTGCTAACAAGTCATCTAATGAGTGGCAGCTATAAGATAAGACTTGATATATAATAGATTATGATATAATGATAGGAAATTAGATCAAGAAAAAATAAAATGTTAAGGTATACCCGTCAGAGTATATTATTATACACTCTGTGATGCTATTCTATGGTGTGATGTTCCTAGAAGTTATTAATCTTCTACCTGATATTGCTTGAGCAATACATTCTATTCCTATTATTAGGAGCGCAATCGCCACTACGAAATTCAGGAAAACGACGCCTAATAATGGAGCAGCAAATACCATACATGATATAGCTATTGCTAATACACCTACACCAATCGCCAATCCTCTTGATGTTTTTGAGACATTCTTAGATGTTGATCCTTGTATAACTCTTGCAATTCCGGCAAACAGCAGACCAATCGATAACAAAATGACTAGGAAACCTGTTGCATATAATGGAAAAGCGAGAACTGTAGCACCTAATCCTACAACTAAAGCACCTAGAATGATATTACCTACTCTAGAAGACTTTGAACGATTTGGTGAGAACACTGTGACTATTCTCTCGATACCTATAACTATTAATGCTGCAGCAAGCACGACTGATACGGTAGCAACTCCGACTGACGGAAATACTATAGCTGATAGTGCTAATCCAATTGCAATTACTCCAAGGCCGACTTGTAAAAACCTAATCCATGATGGAGGTTGTCGACTTAATTCTTTTCTTACTTCCATATAGATAATACTGTGTTACTAGTATTAAGGAATGTACTATACAATGTTACTGCTAATGGATTTGAATGCTATTTTGCACATCAATTGCAAGGACTGCCATCAGAACAACCTATTCCACCATGATATAATCGATATCACCTGATGGCTTGTAAACAAAATAAGGCGCTGTTAATTGGTAAAATCGATTTAACAACAGCTTCGACCCTGCTACCTTACTACCACCCTAGGTCACACCACTATGCTCTTGGCTTCAAAACGTCTTTTATCATAATAGTACCCATCTAACCATACTTTGAAAGTTAATGTAAGGTCAGGATCATCGTCTACAACAAGATACCCATGCTGGATCTATACCCATGGATTTAGAAGTAAAGTATGATGAACCAATAGCATCAGGATCATATTTCCTTCCTTTCTCTATTGCTGCTTTAATGTCTTTTGTATGAAATACATTTCCTATTCTACCCAGGTACTTGAGATTGTATTCTCGCTCAAATGAAGGTGATTGTTTAGATTTTTCTATTTCTTCTGCAGTGTATAACAAAAAATGCTTATATTGAGTAGATCTTTAACCAATAGGTGCCAGATATGACCTCAATTAGGACTAACAAGTCTATTCTGGCAGTTGACGATGAACTTGATATTGTTAATTTGATAAAACAGTCGTTAGATATGAGTGGATTTAAAGTCTGTACTTTCACGAATGCATTAGCAGCATTGGAACACTTTAAATCAAATTCCAGATATTATGATATAGTTATCTCCGATATCAGAATGCCAGGGATGAACGGTTATGAATTTATAAAACATGTAAAGAATATCAATCCAAAAGTCAAAGCAGTGCTTATGAGTGCTTTTGAGATTAATGACAAAGAATTTCACAATCTGTTGCCAGATATCAAGGTAGATGCGTTTCTTCAAAAGCCATTCCGCATACAGCAGCTAAAAGATACAATAGACAAAATCAGCATCAGAGCCTAGTTAATGTACATTAACAATAATTATGAAAATAAGCTATAATCGTTATTATATCGTTTGTGCAGCTGTCGTAAGTGCACTGTATATGATAAAGAACTGTCATGTTGATGATGCAGTAGAGCAGATAAACCAATCAGAATATGGTGCTCACCACCTTGTCATCTATCCTGATATAAGAGTGCTAAGGCAACTGTATACAAAATATGTCAAAAAACAATTAGAAGATGAAAACAAAATTGTTCTTATGTTGCCACACTATGAAACCACTGATAACCTTAGAAAGATTTTGTTTGCTACTGAAGAGGCTAAAAAATATGAGGATTCCTTTATAGCAATGGATTCTCTAAAAGGACATTTTGGTTTAAGTAATCACATGGCATTTGTCAATGAGCTAGTTAAGAGAGCAGAAAATTCATCCAAGAATGGTGTTTTGGTAATTGCTGATGCTGGGCCGTTTTTTCATCTCAATAAGAGAGATAAGCTTATGGAACACGAGTTGTCAATGCCATCTCAATTTGATATAAATCTGAAGAGACTTTGTGTATTTCACAAACAAGATTTTAATAGACTTACAGAAGAGCAACGGCAAAAGCTAGTGAAACATCATAGACAAGTGCTGATGCTAGAAGACAGATGGGAATAATCGAGATTGGTGAAAATAATAAAATTTTAACCTGCGAACTATGGGATAAGTTAATTCAAAGGTTGGATTATATATTCTACATTATATCCTACAAAACAAAAGCTTACAGATTCTAAGACCTTTTGAAAAGAAATGATAAAATCATAATCAATCGTTTCTCTCTTGAAAAGGTAAGTATTCAATCAAGTAAAATCTCCTTCTACTAAAGAACCTATTACAACTGTCGCCAAATAAATAGTTAAGAAATTCTCTAGGCCAAGCGTTGGTTTTTAAGCAATTGAATTACTTCATTCATGGTTGCAGACTCTGACTCTGGATTGCTGATAAAAAGCGAACAATACATATTGGAAAAAATTAGTCTTTCTTTTGGATCGAGTCCAGCAAGATAGCCTACAATGTCTGCTGCATCCCATGAATCGCCTGCGCCTACCAAATTTCTGACATGAACCTTTCGTGTAGGAAAAAATGCTGTATAGTTTCCATTCGAGCAGGCGGTATATTCTTTAGCATGTAGATCTATGCTGATTCCAACTTTTTCAGCAAATCTCTTCAAATGCTCTTGTATATTTTTTTCCTCAGTATCCCTAACCTTTAAAAAAGAAGAATCAAAATTTAATACATTTAGAATTGAACTAAATTCGTTTTCATTTACACTTAGAATACCTTCAGCAGCTCTAATTACTGATAATAAATTAGGAAGATCATTTTCCCTTTTTTGGATATCTCCGGGATCAATG
>JBJMFM010000086.1:0-3761 GCA_045808425.1 Nitrososphaeraceae archaeon
AATAAAATTTTGCTTTTCCCCACCATGTAGTTGGCGACTACATGCTACATGTTAGTCATGCTTTTTCTCCCTAATCTCACTATACTACTAATTTGATCGATGGTAACAAAAATCAAAAACTATTAAGTGTTGATCATAGTATCTATGATTAACTAGTGCATGAAAGCCAAATCCTCATTATCAAGGTATATTTTGGCATACGATGCAGATTGCGGCCCATGTACTAGATTTGCACATGTAGTTGATAGCCTTGACAAATCTGAGATAATAGATTTTATCTCGATAATTCTAGCTGATCAAAAAGGTCTGCTTGATAGGATTCCTCCCCCTCTACGTTACAAGTCATTCCATCTTATTTTGCCGAATGGAGAAGTAAAGAGTGGATCTGAAGCTCTTGTTGAATTGATAGCCATACTACCTGGAGGCAAGATAGTATCTCCAATAGTAAATTACTTTCCAGGAGGAAAACCTTTTGTGAGTTTTATTTATAATAGCTTTTCGAGACGACATGATATGGGTTCATGTAATACTGGCAACAACAATGCCAAAGGACATTAATTATTACTTTAGAAGTATTTATGAGTAATAACAATGCTAGACATCTGCAAATCAACTCAGGACTATATGTGGTTAGGCTAAGCAGCACTGTAAACCTGTATTAGAAAGTCAACGAATTATCCTAATAGCGAACTTCGAGCAATGAAGAACGCATACTGTAAAAAGCACAGGATATCACTCGATACTCTTAAGCAAGAGGCTACTTGCTTTTTTACAGTATTTTAAACAAACGATTACCTAATATATAGCACTTCTTTATCCTGTTCTTCTGTCAGGTTATCTTCTTGTTTTCTTGCGGCTCTTTTTCTTTTTTTGTGTTTTTTCATTATTAGCCATTGGACAGTGTTTGGTGTGGTAAATCTTCTATTTTAATTTAGAGACTTCACTTTCAATTTAGGTTCAATTGATATCTGAATAGTTCGTTATTCTAGCACTTTTTTCTTTTTTGTTCTGATATTCTAGTTGCGAGCAGATTAGTGGCCCGTCGAACAACTACATCTATAGACTCATTGGCAAGTTGCTGAATGGTCATGTCTGTGTTTTGGCTCTCGGTTCGTTTCATGGTTTGACATAATTTGTGTGAGCATGATGACCTAGATAAGGCTTATCACGTAAGAGTCTACCACTGCTAAGCTGATCACTGTGAAAGGGATCTGTGCATCAAATCTGACATAACTTTTTAGGTCCAAGACAATTCATGCAACTTAACGTATTATATTCAAAGCATATAATGCGAGTTATCAAGCCAAAAAATTTAGTGGCTATGTCCGCAGCCGCAGCCGCCTATATTACTGCTTTCATGCTCATTATGACTATGTTCTGAACATGCAGGACATACATCAGCACCTGTTTCAGACATAAACATTGTACCACAGGAGGTACATTTTAGTTTTTGAACTCCTTGCATATGATTGCAACAATGATATCCTAATTAAAACTTTGGGATACTTGCTTTTTAACTTCTATCATATGCACATCTCTCTTCAACCAAGAATAAGATATATGTATAGTCAAAACCCGTAATTAATAATAAATACCATTCATTTCTTTTTATAATCATAATATGAACGTTGAAATAGAAATGTACATAGATGAAGATGATGAAACTTTAGTTATGCAAAAGGTTTCTTCTTTAACAAAGCAGGCAAAAGATGCAGGCTTTAAGATAGGTGAAATAGAATTCAAACGCTCAAGACACAAGGAGAATGAAGACAAGCATAAGAACAAACACCATAATGAGAACAGTAGTAATAGTACAACAAAAGACGAATAGAGTTATCTACCTTGAACGCTCTTTACCCGACTTTTCTCAACAGATGGGACATCAGTATTGTTCTTTGTATATGTTTACTTGAAATAAATAATGATAATAATGTAAATGCCAATAAGAAATTAGTTAGTTACAATACCATAAAAAATTGAAGTCATTATTATTTTACTTCGAGGTTTTTCAGAACATCTTCTGTGTGCTGCTCGTCTTTTACTTCATCAGCCAAGATTTGTGTAGCAAGATTGTAGGTTACAAAATCGTTATAATCTAATGCTTTTTTAGCAATACTGTTATAATTCTCTACTGCTTTACCTTCAAATTCTAATCCTTTTTCTAGTGCTGCTCTTAATGTAAGATATTGGACTGGATCTAAAATGCCAATATTGCCTTGTGTTTTCCATATGGCAGGATCACTTGGGGCCTTGTCGCCTAATTCTGAAATTCTGTTAGATAGCAATTCCGCATGTGTTAGTTCACCTGTAGCTTGTGTCTTGAGAGCTGGAGCATATGTGACAAGGCCAATTCCTTCCATATTTATTCCAATATACCAAAAATAGTGAAAAATCTGCATCTCATCACAATACGCTTTCTTTAACAGATCTATTATTACTGGAGCATTTTTGCCAAGGATATTTTTCTCTGCTCTACCCATCTTTTGTTATCTACAAGCTATGATGGTATTGATATTATTTTAAATTTATGTATTATATATAATTAGAAAGAACGACAAACTTTTGTGGTTATTATTCTCCTTCTCCTCCTGCTTATCATAGTTGTGGTCGATGTGCAACATATTTTTCATATCGCCCCAACTATAATATATGATTCAGCGTAACTTAAGATAAACTTTGAAAATAATTTTAACGCTGCGCTAGTGATTAAAACATTTGGTACTATCGGTTGTTGGCTAGTTGCTTCTTGTAATATACATCAAATGATGAGATCTACAATTGACAATATCCAGTTAGTTTTGTATCTTAAAATTATTAATAATTATCATATCATTGCATACAAAAGAGCATTAAGCATATACATTACATTAAAGAGGTAAAAACTCAGAAATCTTTCACATACAATATAAATATTATACAAATAATACTGCTAATACGGCAGCAAATAATCCAACATATATCACAGATATCCAAAGTAACGTTACAAGAGAACCCTGGCATGAATATGCATTAATGACTGCAGTTCATATTTTGGTATGTTTAACTCAAGAAGGTAAAAGTAATGAGGAGATAGCGATGGATGATTTTGATAATAATTTGGAACTGGTGGCTGTTTGGATAGATTACATGATTGGAATAAATTGGATCTACAAGAATACCGATGGTGGCAATAAATGGATAGCAACAGATAATGGAAAAAAATGGGTAGAAAAAATACTACAGTATAATAAGGAAAGATAGCAAAACCTGTTGTATCTCGTAATGCTTCTAAACTCAGCTAGATATAGAGTACGTCCTGATGTCTTCAGTCACATTAACTCCATATTATTGATTTATATGCCATCAACTGTCCGTACTAAATGTCCAAAAAAGGAGAGCGAGTAAGTAATTATGAATCTTTTTACATTTAAAAAGACTCATGGATAGAGGCAATAGCAGCTCTCAATCACCACCAATGTTCATCTTATGCGATACATGTCGATGGTATGTAACCTATTTCGATAAAACTAGAATACTAGGGCCAATATATGCCCCTCAATGGAGTTAACAATAATGAATTAACTAGCTTTCCCATCATGCCAAATGAATCATTTACTTTTAATTATGATGGTAAACTGGGAGTAGAATTGGAGTTTAAACCTAGACTCAAAGATAGCTAGTGAAGGCTATTCTTACTTGGCTATCATTTAGAAAAAGCAAGTGTTGTATTTGAATAACAATTATTTGAAATAAAAAAAGATGCGGTTTCTCTAATAACAAAA
>JBJMFM010000087.1:0-3476 GCA_045808425.1 Nitrososphaeraceae archaeon
CAGAACATGAAAGAGAATTAGTTACCCTATATGGCTGAGTAAAATTGTCATTGTCAAAAACACTATCTACTACCTTTCTATGAACTGTGTCTATCTCTAGGCCTTAGCGATTTAATAAAAGAAAAATCATCACAATTATAATATATTTTCTGACGCAGTCTTTAGCTTGCTGTCTTAGATATGCTATATAACAGCAGATAATGACACGCATCCCGAGCTTAATGCCTTGAAAGACGCTAGGCTTACAGTATTTACAAATTGTTATCTGGTAATAGATAGCGTCTACGTCTGCTTAATAGTGAGGAGTCATGAGTTATTTGATGTTGAATGGTGGAGTAAACTGAGAAGTGAAAACAAAATATCTCACAGACCTAGAATATTTCAGTTTACTGTTTATTGCAATAGAGAACTCATTTAGGTCGTTATATAAAGCACTATTTCCTGCGGAAGACGTTTCTAAAATTGGTTTTAAACGTTTGTATGAAAATCTATTATCGGAGATAGGATTTGCAGATTATTGCGAGCTTTTGAAACTTCTAACTTATATTCGCAATGCAGTCATGCATACCAATAGTGTTCATACTCATGAAGATGATACAGTAACGTGGAAAGGTTTGACCGTACATTTTCGAAAGGGAGAATCGGTACAATTAGGTGAAGCATGGAAGGCAATGTTTTATGTCACACCAGGAATATTGGAAATGCTGAAGCAAGTTGTTAATTCTCTGCAAGTAATGGAGAAACCAATCGTTAATGATCCTTCTTATGATTGACTTGTAATAGCATGTGGTAGATCTTATCATAACACTTTGAACATACGAATTTCCAGCCAGTAATTCTGCAGCTATACAAAGGTAAGCTTCGAAGCTTATCCGCCTTAGCATCTTGCTCTAATAGATCTGCAAGTTCTGCTTTTAGCTGTTTGACATCATTAATATAATAATGTCTATTAATATTACCACGGCTGTAATTTTCAAGCCATTTTATCCTTTTTTCTAAAACTGCGATACGATTGCTATTTGGCTTGCTCAATTTCCCAATGATTGGCACTGCCATACCACACTTTTGACACTTGACAGAGTGATTGAATATCTCCAGTGATTCTATTGCTTGTGACTTTTGTCTATCCATTTCTTCTATTTCTTGCAAAGATGGAAGTTCAAATGGCTCATTCAATATGTTAGTTCTTATGTATATCTCTGACTGGCTAGCTATAATCTTATAGCATTACGCTTTTTCGTTCAAAAGCTGTTTCATTGCTTGACATAACACGATAAACCATAAAACATAAACCATTGATTCTTACTTACCATTGCTTATGGGGTTGCTGATGGAGTTAAACTATCTATCACTTTACCACCATTACAGGACATGACGCAAGTGTTAGAACTCCTGAAGCAACACTTCCAAGCAACAGCTTTTTAAATTCAGATCTTCCTCTGGTTCCTGTTATAATTAGATCAACATCTTTATTCTTAGCGTATTCTACTATTGCAGAGACTATTGACGTAGCTGTTATGACGACTTCAGTTTGAAGCAGGATATTGCTGCTGTCACCAACATTATTTAGTTTCTGTCTGATATTGTCAAACCATATCTGTGCTTCTTTTTTAGTAGTTTCTAAAAGTTCCCTTACTGCATCAGGAGTAGTAAGACCACTACTGCCAAATGTTCCTGAAGGAGAATATGCATATCCTAACCTTGAAAATACCACATGCAAAGCAATCAATTCCTGAGGGTTGTCACCACGTTCTTTCTTAACAAGAGATATTGCGCAATCTGCTGCATTAATAGATGGTTGAGAACCATCAACTAGTACCAACAGTCTAGAAAATTCAGTTTTATTTTGGGACAATTATGATATCGTATATCTCAGCAGGTATTTACAGCTTGTAACTTTAAGATTATGAATAATAGATAAAGCTAAAAATCTGACCAGCGTAATATTTACGGAGGAAAAATCTGACATTTGAGCATAAAATCTGACCAGCTGGAATGGCGTAGATCAAAGGTTCTTGAAATGAGAGCCAGAGGTATGACTCATGGAGAAATAGCACGCGAGATGCAAGTATCAAGGACTTCAATCACTTCTGATATACAGTATTTGCGCAGCCAAGCAAAGGAGTCCATTAAAGAATATGTGACAGAACATTTACCTGAGCAGTACCAGGTATGTCTTTGCGCACTCAATACTATACTCAAACATGCATTTGAGATATTGGAGACACCAGACGATAACAGAGAAAAGCTGCAGGCAATGGAACTATTCAATGATACACATCTAGTCAAGCTGGAGTTACTGTCAAATGCTACAACCATAGACAGCGCTTTGAACTATATCAGAAATAAACAACAACAACAGCAACTGCAACAAGAGGATAGTCGAAAGTTCGGAGATACTACTGCAACTACCACCACAAATCAAGTTTTCTGACAATGAATTTCATACACCATTTATTGTCTTATATCATGGACTTACAGCACTATCCTCCATCGCTATCTTTAGTTCTTCCGCATGATTGAACAAATTGACTAGGATAACAGAATATTGAGGAGGGTTATAATAAATGGCACTAAAAATATTTGTGTAAGTATAACGTTGACTCCTGCAGTTGCAAATACCACAACTACAAAAGAGAAGAGCAATACTAGAAGCAAATAGAAATTAGTGGTCTCAAGAAGTATCACTGCTGCTATCAATGCATCTACTATAGTTCCGTTTATCATCGTTGAAGTAAAAGTGATTTTTAGGCTACCATTTGGACACATGTGACATTGTAGAGTTGTCTGCTTCCTCTAGCATTATATCTTTGTAATACTCAATAATATGGCCCATCATATGGAGGTGATGGTAGTAATACTTGTCTGCTAGCATCCAGCAGATTGCTGTTGTTGCTGTCTTTGATTATCTCGCATAGCTTTTATATTCTACCATACAGTTAACGGATCGTTATCAAAGATGAGTAAAAAGAGGCTCACTATCAGTATTACAGAAGGAATTGCAGTCATGTTATTACTTATTGGAGGAACAGGAGCGACTTCTATTCTTCTTAATACTGCACATGCTCAGAAAGCAATATTAGGGGAACCAATTTTTGTAGAAAAGGGAGAGGATACACTTAAGGGAGAAATTGGCCCTAACAGAACACAACACACTTTTACTGCTAATGGAACGATGAATGGTAACATAGAATACTCTAAAACAGGGGAGTATGTCAGTGTCTCTAAAGGTAACAATCTGACATTTGATCAAGGGCATGCAGTAATGAAGACCAAGGACGGTAGTGAAACTGCAAACTATACGTTCATAGAAGTATTTAACGGTACAGGCTATCAAGGGGCTTCGGTATATAGCACAAATTCCACAGGGAAACTATCGGTTTTGGATAATGCGCTGGTTATATATAAAATTGAGCAAGACGAGAGTGGAAATTATGTAGATAGACAATGGCTTTGGAAGTAGTACTACGATATTG
>JBJMFM010000088.1:0-2800 GCA_045808425.1 Nitrososphaeraceae archaeon
GATACAGGAATATATACCATGATACGGAAAAATAAATAATTATTTTTTAAGAAGGATATATTTCTATATCCTTCTCTATTTATTTATTCAAAGTGTTCTATTATGTGAGTGAGCTTTTCAAGCTCTTCCTGCAATGCTATAGCCTTATTTCTAAAACCGTATGCCATATCCAGAGTATTTTCCCATCTCGCTAAATTAACCGCCTGTAAAGCCTCTGTAGCCTCATCCATGTATTGTGCCTCTAAACCTTTGTAAAGCTCTAGAGTCTGCTTAAGTTCTGCATGGAATGTTTTAATCTCATCTAACAAGTTATTCATCTCATCAACCTCTTCCTATGTGATTTGTCTTACACTATTAGTATATGCAATGATACAGGAATATATACCATGATACGGAAAATAAAAAAATAAAAAAAGAAGGATATATTTCTATATCCTTCTCTATTCTTTATGCCTCTGAATATCTTCTCGCTTGCAATCCAGCAATGTTTTCGCCTTGCAATAAATAATTTTTAGCCTCTCTTAATTCGTTATACGCTTCGCCTGTAAAGGCACCACTCTCAAAAGCGTTATTTATAACCTTTAAAAGCTCAACTTTATTATCCCACCATCTCGCATGGCTCTCTCTAGTAGTTACCGTGTATGCCTCATCTTTCAAGCGTAAAGCCTTTTTCATGCAATCTGTAGTAGTCTTGATGTTTTCCATCTCTCATCAACCTCTTCCTGTTTGATTTGTCTTACACTATTAGTATATGCAATGATACAGGAATATATACCATGATACGGAAAAATAAATAATTATTTTTTAAGAAGGATATATTTCTATATCCTTCTCTAGTTATTAGATAGTCATTTCCACGCTTATTATAAGGCGGTTATATTCTCTTTTAACCGCTATTGTGTGGTATGTCTCATCATATTCTATAAAGTGGTTTTCAAGCTCTTCAGGAAGGCTTGTAAGCTCTCTAGCGTATGTTTCAACGTATGATATAACCGTCTCATCTTTTTCTAGTTCCTGATATCTTTCAAGCTCTTCAGCAGTTAGATGTGAGCTTATGTTTTCTAGTACGATATCAAAGCTTATTTCTAGAGAGGCGGGTTCAGGCGGCTCCCAATACGTCCCGGCAAAGCCTTTATAAAATCTGGAATGTTTATTCATCAGCCTAGCGTTTTCTAGTACAAGCTCTAATTGTTCCTCATTAAACATGTTATCAACCTCTTCCTATGTGATTTGTCTTACACTATTAGTATATGCAGGATACAGGAAGGATATTCCTGTATCCCGTTAATTTATTTTTTTATTTAATAATCTTCATTATCATATTCATCCTGCCATTGTTCCAGCGGTGCAAGTTCTTGCAAGTTAGCATTATACGTTTTTTCGCAGTTATCACACTCAAACATATGATAATGACTATTGTAAAACATTTCCTTATTGCAGTTTGGGCATTTCTTCATTTTTGGCATACCATACATGATATCAACCTCTTCCTGTTTGATTTGTCTTACACTATAAGTATATGCAATATTCTGGGATATATACCATGATACAGAAAAAAAAAGGATATATTTCTATATCCTATATTTTATATGCTTTTATTTTATTTTCCTGTTTGTCTATTATATTTGTTGTCTTATTTAACGTCCAGACAAATTTATAAGATAGTGCCTCAAACGTCCAGATATACAAGTTATCATCTTCTTTATCTGTATACCATTCGATGTTATCTATTGCGGACTCTGTAAAAACCTTTTTAAGCTCTTTATATAGTAGCCTCTGATATTTGTTTAATCCCTGCATTGAAATGCCTCCTATACCCGTTTATTTTAGTTTAGGAAGGATATATTTCTATATCCTTCCTTATTCCCTATCTTAATTTATTTCGTTCTGGTACATGTAACCTCTTTTTAATATTTTAGCTATTGTATTAGCTCTTTTCTCTAGTATTTTAGCTGTTTTAGCATAACCATTTTGAAGATATTCCGCTGACTCATTCCGTAGTCTAATTGTTTGGTCTCTCATATCTCTTTGTCTTTCAATGGATAAAGCAATTTTTTTCTTAAACATGTTATCAGCCTCTTCCTGTTTGATTTGTCTTACACTATTAGTATATGCAGGATACAGGAAGGATATTCCTGTATCCCTTAAATTATTTTTTAATATTCGCCTAACATTTTTTGTTCGTGTATCATTTCCTGTAGATGCTGGTTTATTTCGTCCGTTGCCTCTGTATCTTCTTCAAAGAGTATTAATGCTATTTGTATTAGTTTATCTCTATCATGCTTTTCTTGAATATGATAGTTTTTTCCGTTTACCTGTAGTTTCCATAGTACCTCATAGTCCATTTCATCTATATCCATATTGTGAAACCAGCTATATTCCTTTAACAAGTCTATCCGTTGCCCGTCTGTAGTCATCATTAGGAATTGTCTATCCGGCTCTTCAAAACCATAGTCTCTAATCTCTTCATTATACATGCTATCAACCTCTTCCTGTTTGATTTGTCTTACACTATAAGTATATGAGAGATACAGGAAGGATATTCCTGTATCCTGTAAATTAATTTTTTTTAATTTTAATACGCTTATTAGTTAGCATTAAGTTATACAAGCCGCTGATAGTAGTTATCCCAAACACTGATAAGATTATAAATTCTATCACTGTATCATCTCCTATTATAAAGGAAGGATATATTTCTATATCCTTCCTATTCTTCTTTACTCTGAATAATCTTCCAATGCGATTATTAACCCGTCAAAGTCCTCTGAGCTGCCTAATATACCTGCTATTGCAAACACTG
>JBJMFM010000089.1:0-18719 GCA_045808425.1 Nitrososphaeraceae archaeon
TGGATTATTGTTTGTAATCAATAGAAAAGAGAATAATAAGGTGGTGAATACTTCGATTTTAATTGATGATCCCATGTGAGAACAAATTATGAAACGAACGTTTTAAATCAACCTAGAGAATGGAAAAGATTACTAGGTATACCAATATCTTCAGAGTTAAACATAATCACACCAAAGAAAATAATTTTTGTGGGAATTGGCAGCAGTTATTGGGTAGCACGATTTGCTGAATTTCTCTGGAGAGAGCATCAAACAAAAGATACTATCTATATTGAACCTTTATCAGTACAAAGCTTTGACTTTGTTAAATCGAAATACGTTGTTTCAGATAACGAGATTGTAGTTTATTCTCGCATAGGGGAACTAAGACATTCAGTATGCAGGCCTTACAGATTGCGAAGAAAAATTATCATGCTACAACAATTCTTATTACAGGAATTGAAAGTCCTCTAAACCCTAATGTAGATTTTAGATTAGAAACATGTACTCAAGAGAATTGCGCAGCTTTTACTATATCTCTTAGCTGTGCTATCACAAGGATTATTCAATGGATAGGTTTGTCTAACAAAGACTTTATAGAAAAATTCTGTAAAACAATAAATGTTATAGAGAAAGAGATTCCTTATGAAATACGATTACCAAGGTTTCCAACTAATTTAGTGATTGTAGGTGATTTGATTCATGAAGTAGTAGCTCATGAAGTTGCTCTTAAAATCTCAGAAACATGTTATCTTCCTGTAAGGAGTTTTGGTCTTGAGGAGTTTTTGCATGGACCAAGAGTTACATTAGATAAATCATCAAGTCTTTTAATATTTTCATCTCTATTAGAACCCCGCAGAAAGACATTGATAGACTATGCAAAAATTGTAGGTTCAGAGGTTATCAGCATAGATGAGGAGAGATTCATGAATGTTCCAAAAGAATTCAGATGGCTAGCTCAGCTTCTATGGGGACAGCTATTGGCATCAGAATTATCAAAAGAGTTCAAAACTAATCCTGATACTCTTAGAGCAGATCAACATGTCTATAAAGAGGCAAAAAATCATTTGACATTATAAACTCATAAAATTTTTATCACAAGTTTCTCTCTTGCTCTGGTATTTCACTTGAGCTATCTGTATCTATATATCTTCATACTTTAGATGATTGGTGACACTAAGCCATTTGTTTAAAAAACAACGTTTTATAATCTTGTGTTTTACCTAGTCACAAATAAGCATTTAGATATGTTATTTTCAGTACCATTTAACATTAAAAGTACAGTCTGAAATAGTATACTTACAAATATGTGAACTAGATAAAAATTTGAAAGCAAGAAAAAATGAGAACGAGAATGAGAATGAAAATATAAGATTTGGTTGTTACATATACCAAGATGGACTAAAGTACAAAGATATTCTAAATATTGCACTAGAATGTGAAAAGTTAGGATATGATTCTTTATGGTTAAAGGACAACTTTATTCCTTGGATTTCAGATTATCATATTTCATTTGATTCTAAAAATGACAATAATACTACTAGTACCACTAAAGCAATTCCTCAAGAAAAATCCAATGAAAAAAGAACCATGTTAGAATGTTGGACTACACTTTCTTCACTTGCTTCTGCCACCACAAAAATAAGATTGGGAGCAATATTAGTTAATCTATACAGAAATCCATCTATTGTAGCCAAAATGGCTTCTAGTTTAGATGTCATAAGTAATGGCAGATTAGAGATTGGAGTAAGTGCTGGCTGGTTTGAAAAAGAAGCTCATGCATATGGATTTGCATTTCCACCCAATTCCGTCAGAGTGCAAATGTTAGAAGAAAGTATTTTAATATTAAGGAGAATGCTAGCTAACTCTGAAAGTCAAAATAACAATATCAATGATGATTATTATACAGCGTCATTTAAAGGAAAATATTTTAACATATCTGACGCAGAATGTAATCCAAAACCAATCCAAGAGCCACATATTCCCATATGGATAGGCGGAAGTGGTAGAAAGACTCTAGCATTGGTAGCCAAGTATGCTGATGGTTGGAATTATGGGCTTTGTAGCTATACCAGATACATAGATAAGCTATCTATATTGAAAAACTATTGCAATAAAAGCAATAAAAGTGATAATAATAGAACTTATAGCACTAAAAAAGGTAGAACTTATCACAACATAATAAAGGCATGGCACGGTATTTTGTTCCTCGGAAGCAACGAAGATGAATTGAAAACTAGAAAAGAGATGATACTTGATAAAAAAATGATATGGAAAGATTCAGAGCTGGTTATTGCTGGAACGCCTGAAATGATTTTAAGAGAAATTAAGAAATATGTAGACATTGGCGTAACATACTTTACCATTTATTTTCCGGATTTACCTAATATGACATCTTTGCAATTGTTTGCGAAGAATATCATATCTTGTTTTAGAAATAGATAGTATATTTTTAAATTAACTCATTGATTGACTTATTGACACTCTCTATTATATCCTAGTCATAAAATATAGAAGACGTGCTGTAGATGTTTTTTGCCGAAGTTGATGTATTGTCAATTAGTGATATCCTATTATATCTTTGCTGGTAGTTGAGTATTATTGAAGTGATGATGGACTGGACACACACACTCAATTTTTCCATCCAATATAGGCAAAACCTTCCATAAGTCTCATAAAAGGCAATAATCTATTAGGAACGAGCACCTTCGATTTTCCTTCAGCCGCGCCGTATATCCTGTCCATAAATGACTGTACCGTTTCAATTCCCTTCGGTGTTCTTTAAGCGACTCAATTGTATCAAACGCCTGCCCACATTCAACAAGTCTATGCAGATGAGGACCATGTTATATAAATTGGCTATCGTAAACAGTAAAAAAACAACATTATTGTAAGACTTCTCTTTTTCTTGCTCATCTGAAGAGGAAGACGATCTACCTGTCGAACAATCTTTTCTTTACGTTGTTACAGTTCCGATTAAAACGAATTAGTACTGCACTAAAAATTCTTCAGTAACTCTTTTTATATAGCCTGCATTCATGCACTAAATAGCGATTTTGCTTGACCTCTACGTTAGCATCATCACCATCATCACCCATAGATAAAGATATAAAAAAAGGATCCTTGTCTGATAATGCAATATTAGGTGAGCATATAATACCAGACATTGAACAAGCTGTAGAGCCAGAACTTTTTGAAGTTATTACTGATCATCAAAAAGCAAGTCAGATTCTTGTTGACTTAGCAAAGTCAGTAAAGAGTGAAGCATTAATTCTTCTTCCAAGAGATAAATCAATGGTAAGACTGGACCGATTGCAAGTTTTTGATTATATTATAAAGGCATCAGAAGAAAAGGGTGCAGAAGTGAAGATCATATGTCCTTTATCTCAAATAAACTCCCACATTGTCAAAAGAGTCTCTGACTATGCGCACAATATCAAAATTCTAAATGGTAACAATTCTCCCTATGGCATGTTTATAGTTGACAACCATAAACTCTTTCGAGCCGAGCTAAGAGAGCCTAATGCTGAAGATCTCTCCGAAGCAATGGGGTTTACAATATTTTCTACGAGCAAAGTAAATGTAAATTCATTCAAATCTGTATTTGAATTGCTTTGGAGCGAACACATGCTAAATGAAGAGTTAAAGAGAGCAGATAAAATGCAAAATGAGTTTATCAATATTGCAGCACATGAGCTGAGAACGCCAGCGCAGTCTATATTAGGTTATGCAGAATTAGCAAGCACAGACCCTGAATTATGTAAACACGATAAGCAAGGCTTCATAGATGCAATATATAGAAACGCTATAAGACTTCACAAATTAACAAAAGATATTTTAGACGTCACAAAGATTGAAAGTGATAAATTACAGCTTAATAAGGAACTAGTTAATTTGAACGATGTTATAGCAGATGTTGTTTTAGATATACAAAGGCAAACTATCGCTGCAGCAAAGGGCAAACTATCCATATTATACAATAAAGACAAAAGAGATGTAGGAGATAGTAATAGCGATACTATTCTTGTCGAAGCAGATAAAGAAAGAATAACTCAAGTAATTTACAATATACTAAATAATGCTATTAAATTTACCAAGGCAAAGCTCAACAAAGGAGGGGGAGGAGTAGAATTTATAAATATTAACGCTCAAAAGGATGATGGCAATCAAGCTATTATTAATATCGTGGACACCGGTATAGGTATAGATCCTGAGATAATACCTAGATTATTTGAAAAGTTTGCATCAAAGTCTTTGGCTGGAACTGGCTTAGGATTGTATATATCCAAAAGTATTGTAGAGGCCCATGGAGGCAAGATATGCGCTCAAAACAATTCAAATGGCAAAGGAGCTACTTTTGTATTTAGCCTACCATTGGCTAAATGATATTAATTACTAATTTCTAAGCATCTCTATATCATAATATTAGTTCTGAAATTCTTATTTTATTTATCCTAATTTAAAAACAGTACTCCTAAATAATAGAGCAGATTATAGATGATTAATACAAAATAGAGAAGTCAAATTGCCTAGAAAAAACAAGGAGACCGGCATGTTATTGTTTTTACCAGAGGTACTATCTGAAAATCTGTCCAAAAATCATGAAATTCAATATCATAATTTATTCTTAGCATCTTACAACATTGATCCTAGTACTGATAATATAAAGAAACATGAATCTAATAAAACAAGAAGGAATAGCAACAATGAAGGAGATGTTTTAGCCAATACAAGATCTAACTCTCAAAACAGGATTATGATAGTAGACGATGAACATGACATAGCAAGGTTATTTGCGACAAGTTTAGAGCGTGATGGATTTGTTGTAGATGTATTCAATGAGCCGTTATCTGCATTATCAAATTACAAAGCTGGCCTTTATGATCTACTACTTTTAGATATCAAAATGCCTCATATGAATGGATTTGAATTGTATCAGAAGATTAAAGATATGGACCATCAAGTGAAGGTCTGTTTTATAACTGCATATGAAGAATCACTAAATGATATGAAAAAATTATTTCCAAGTTTAGAAGAAGTTGATTGTTTTGTTAGAAAGCCTATAGAGATGCACAATCTTGTAAAAATGGTAAAATCAAAACTAGATTATAACTAAGGAGAGGCATCTTTAATTGTTAAGATAATCCTTTCATCCTGTTATTATGGAGGGTAACACTACAATTTCTGTGGCTAGTCTGTGGTTCCAGTAGTAGAAGCTAAAGCTGATTATTTTATATGAATTACAAAGGAATTGACATTCAAAGACCTTAAGAAAATGGTTAGTCTAGAACCAACACCTCCACAATGCAAACTGTTTGAATTATTGCAGAATAAACCATTTTGGATTTAGAGAATTGAAGAGCATAAGCAATGATAATGGCAAGACATTAGTCCAATAAAGCTTCCATCTAATGGTACAATTGGTGTTGGTAGATCTCATATAGACTATAGTAATTCTAATCTAAAATTGAAGTTGAGCTACAGCCAAAAAATTATCCTCGCTGGCTAAAGTAATTCAATGGTCATGCTGCTTAAGCTATAGGTTCACATATCTAATTTGAAGCTGATTAATAATTTACGAGTGATTCTTTATCCATTCTCCTACTTTAGGCCAGAGTTCTTTATGAGCATTTTTTCCTATCATCAGACCAACATGCCCTGAATTAAATTCTATTATGCTCTTATCATTGCTCTCTGTTAATGCATCATTAAGAGCCTTACTAGAGTTTGGTGCTACTAGATCATCCTTTTGAGCTACGATATTGAGGAATGGCATATTAATATTCTTTAAGTTGATGACCACATCGCTATCTTTACTATCATCACCTGATCCTTCTATTCTCATTTTATTTTTTATAAATAAATTCTGTTTATAGCAATACTCTACAAATTCCCTGTATATTTCACCAATTACTGGTGGGCTATCATATAGCCATGTCTCTGTTGCAAAGAATTCTGCTATTGATTCTAAATCATGGGGTTGTTCAAAGAAGTGGAAATATTTATGACTATATTCTATAGGTCTTCTAAGATTAAAAGCTGCATTTAATACCATGCCAGGCATATTTCCAAATGCATCCAAAATATAATCTTCCTTCATAGCTCTTGTCCATGCTTTTATAAATAGCCTCTCATACTAAAGACAACTTAGTTGCTTGTTTGTAGGTATGTTGTTTTCTAAGGCAGTATTCAACATACTAGAGAAATGCGGGTTATAGACTCTGTATTCTTCTGCATGCAATTATTCCTTCTCTAGTAATGTGAAATTTACCTGATAGTAAATCAACCCTTATGTATCGTGATTCATTTGCAAATCTATCAAGTGTTTGATTTGATACATCTGCAGTTAGACCGGATCCGCCATTACTACGTCCTTTGGAGATATCCTCTATGCTAAATCCGTAATTAAGGATCTCCTCATCACTAAGCCCTTTATTTTTAGACAGATCTGTATACTTTTTAGAAAGTTCGTCCATTAATGAATCCATTGACTTTAGGTATAATGCCTCTTCCTTCTCCTTACTTTTGTCGTTAATATCAACGTTATTAGGATTCATAGATGCTGTCATAATCAAGTTAAATTAGGCCTATGTTTAATTTATTCTCCTCCATTGGTTTAGTCATAATGGGAAGAAAGATGAAAGATAATATATAGATGCTATGCTTTGGATATGATAAATCAAGGAAAAATTTGTTCGCCAGTATACCTATCTATTATTCTGATTGCTTTTGTTGGACAAGTCTGAGCTGCAGCAAGTATACTATCAAAGTCTGCCCCAGTCTCTGATTTGACTATTGCCTTTGGATTAAAAATTTTATTCTTTTCGACTACAAAGACTTTAGGTGCAAGTGTTTCACAACTACCAAATGCCATGCAAAGGGAAGGATCGACAGTTAAGTGAAAACGACCTTTCGGAATATCTACTAGACCAATGGACTGTGTTTTTAATTCAGCTCCTAAATCATTATTATTGTTTATTTTTGTATTTTCATGACGATTAGTATGATATGATGATGATTGATCCGATTGGACCTGATAATAACCGTATTTCATATTATTATTGTTGCCATCATCGCCTACTACTTTATCCTCATTATGTGACCAATAGTTATCAAAGTCTGTTTCATCATATTGTCTTCTTTTCTCTCTATTTGAAAGAACCTCAAAAGCGGCATTAATTTTCTTTATGATATCTTCAGCAAAGTCCGAATTGTTTCTATCTGGATGATACTTTTTGGCTAGGATCCTATATGCTGCCCTAATCTCATTGTATTTAGCCTTTTCAGGTATGCCCAGAATTGCATAATAACCCTTAGAATCCAAGAAACATATCCGTATATGATACCACAACAACAAAGGTAAAAGTATTGCTATATATAACAGGGTTTTAAGTCTCTGTAGGTGGGACATGCTGCCTTTTTCCTGCAGGTGCTATAATGTTTTTGGTAAGTTAACTATGAAATAGATGCATATTAACCAAAAGAATGTTAATCTGACTAGATTAGATGTATAATACTAAGGCATAATGGTTAATAATTTTAATAGAGGCTGAGGAATGACTCTTAATACGTCTGTTTTGTTAGGGAAAGAGAAAATCACCTCCTTTAAACAATCCGACAATTTTTCCTTTTCCCATTCTTGGAGTGATAAAAAGACATCTATGATAGACCCAATGTCTATTTTTTCAACAACCCCTCGGTTGTTTAAGACCTCTTCACAGTAAACCCTAAATATATCAGTTATTTGTGAACCCGGCAATCCTAATATGACTTCTAGCCATGTCTTCATTAGTTGTTTTAATTTTATACTCCCTAAGGAAGGCAGTGCTGCTAGAGACGAAGATATTGTTTCATGCTTATCTGTATCTGACATTGAATAGAACTCAAGCAGTCTACTGCGGATCATTGCTCTTCGCAGGAATTCTGGCAAATCGGCCAGCGTTTGAATAATATTCGCTGCCGTCCTTGGATCTGCCCCCATTGAAATTATTCGGCTCAACATACAGTCAGCAGGTATTAAGGATTATCGAATTCACAAGTAACCCACTTTGACGTAACTACCGATATTGAGAGAGTACCAAACAGTGGTTCAACTAGGAGTAGAAGACGAAGAAGATATTTTTGCAAAATCATATGAAAATATCTTACTGTTAGTGTTTTTGGATATACAAGAAAATCTAAATAAGGAAAAAGCCGAACCCTTTTACATGCAGGGACAGAATCCCACAGAATGACGATTTCATATAAGAAAGAGAAGAGTCTTGATACTATCTGACCCAAATAACAAATTTGTCCAGAAATTAATTATATTGTAAGCCAAATAAGAAACTGTTGTCTTACGGTACAAATGAGAGTTGTTATTGACTTTGCTGAAATACTAAGATTTAATTGAGAAGAACATAAACAAGTGCAGGCAATATGTATTTTTTACATCATATCTTCAGGATATATATCATCTGGTTACCTTCTCAATGCCGAAATAGGAGATAATCGTGACGCCTTCCATGCAGGATACAAACCAGCTACTGCACTTATAATAAATGAGAGTATCCAAACATTAAGCAAATCTGTTGTTCTGAATACGGGTGTGATGTGAGGTTGAGGAGTATTGTTGCCTCCAGGAGGACCACCACCACTTCCTGGACCGATTCCCCTGGTGAAACTAGACATTACATATGCACCTCCAATTCCAGTTGTTATGCCTAATGTCGATCCTATAATACCTATGATAACGGCCTCCATTAAAAACAAAGACAGAATAACAGTTTTTGATGCGCCAATAGCTTTCAGTGTTCCAATTTCAGATACTCTTTCGTTAACAGATGTATAAAGTGTAGTTATGATTCCTATAGCACCTACTAATAGTGCAATAAACGCAACGCTTTGAATGAATGAGCTATTTCCACTTAGAAATTGCTGTCGTGTTTGTAAAATAGCCTTGGGGGTAATGATGCCAATATTAATACCATACAAGCTTTGAATTTCTTTTTGCACAGTATTAACATAAGCGGGTGACTGAGCCGCTACAATTAAATTATCATATTTGCCTGATTTATGGAATAAGGTATTACCAGTATTTCTATCTATTATAACAGCTCTGTCTATCTGATTGTTTCCTGAAGGTTGCATAATACCACTTACAATGAAACTTTTGGTCTCCGTATTTGGCTTTCCTGTGATAGGATCTACAAATGAAGATGTTGCTTTTACTACCTGGCCAATATTTAGAAACGGCGTAGTCATACCAGGAGGATTAGCAATACTATCACCGACGAGCATTGCAGAAGGATCATTTGCTTTTACCGTAGAACCTTCTATAAGTTGAAGATTTGGATTAATCAAGTAAATTTTTTGTGGATCCATAGCTATTATCTGTGAATTTACAAAGTTTCCTTGTGATTCCAAGGAGGCCTGACCTTGATAGGAAGGAACTATTTCTTGAACAAATGGAAACGAGTTTATTCTGGATACTACAGCAGAATTGATAATAATCGATGCTGCACTGGTCTCAGGTCCACGAAATGAGCGCTGACCCGAACTGACAAAGAGTATGTTAGGTGCTAGTTGATTTAGTTGTTTGTTGACAAATTCACTTTGGCCTGCACTAATACCATTCAGTGCAACCATCAAGCCACTTCCTACGATGACCATTACTATGGTTAAGACAGTTCTTCCCTTCCTATCCCAAAGTGCACCAAAAGACAAATAGAAAATTTCTTTAAAATTCATAATATCTTACGCTCTGTCTTCCTGCAACGGTAGTATTCATATTCGTATCACCATGATGATACCTAGTGTTGAATCTATTGGCCTCACCTATATATAGATGTCAAATCCCTATGACCCAGAATTGATATACCATTGTGACATGTGATTATATTCTTTGCAGATAAACTGCTTCATCAGATCAGGATATTGTGAAAACAAAAGATACAATGATTCGTGTCACAGATTTGACTGTTATGCAAAAAAAGATAGTGGATGAAGCAAGCTACCAGATTGAGATTATTAAGGCCTCCTATTTTTTTTCTTGGCTTTAAAGAAAAAGCTAAATAAGCAAACAACCGAACCTTATTTTATATTTTCACTATATTCAAAGTAATTACTTCACCATTGAATTAGCTTTCTTTGGGTGGTGAAATTGAGAATGAGAATGGGAAGACATGATTTTGTAGCGATAGTTGAAGCTCCAAATGAAGATTACTTACAGTCGAGTGCGTCTCAAAGAGTCCGTGCACTGGAACATGTTTGCTCATTATAAGTTACCAATATGGCTGTTTGTACTTCAATATAAACACCTAATTATTATTATAAGTAAATTTTGACAAAATAAAACAATCAATTAATTATAAACAAGATGTACTCTATCAAGTGCGACTGTTATAAAAACATCATCTACATCGATAACTTGTATAGTATACCTATGATTTACGTATCTTCTCTGGCTGCTAAAGCCCATGGATGCTGTGAAAGATACTCTTTAGGCCATTGTATGTCATCAAGCATTTTCCATGAAGTGCCTGAATCAGTCGAGTAGAATATTCCACGATTGTTGGCAGCATAGAATTCACCTGCAATCTTAGGATGTGCTGCAAGGACAGAAATGAGAGTTCCAGTTGGTTTGGGAAGACCGTTTGATACTAGTTTCCATTCTTCATCATTGCTGTTACTATCATCATCGTTAACAAGAGATGATGACATTCTTCTATAAACCAGTGATTCAGAATCTTCCAGAGAGTATGCTTTAGTGGGCCATTGAGACGCAGATACAATAATAGTTTGAGGATCACCTGAATCAACCGCGAGACTAAAGAGGTAATCATAGTCACCAAGTCCTACTACTGATCGTTTCCAGGTTTGTCCATAATCATAGCTTTCAAAATATCCATCACCTGCAGCAGAGTATAATCGTCCTGGCATCTTTTTGTGTGTAGCTAATGTGTGAGTATCATATGGTCCTCCCTTTACTTTATCTATCCATGTCTTGCCTCCATCATGACTTTGGACTAGTGCTCCAGCTTCTATAGCAGCATAAACATAACCAGGCTTGGTTTTATCTGATTCAATCCAGCGTACATGAGAAGTCCATGGCCTTGGAGGAAAGCTCCATGATGAAGAGGAGCTTAGATTATTAAGAGAGCTCATTTTATCCCAACTTTCACCTCCATCATCAGATCTGTAAAAGGCACTAGGTTCAGTTCCCACATATACTGTATTGAATCCTTTGTTATTTTTTCCTGCTCTTTCTAGACCACTTACTGAAACTGACATCACGTCTGAGCTGGATATCCTTTCCTTTCCAATGCTATCCCAACTTTGCCCACCATCATCTGTCTTCCATAATCCACCACCAAATGTACCACAGTATGCACGATTTGGATTATTAGGATCAAATGCAGTACATTGTGGATGAGTTCCTTTCAAGGCTTCATAGACTTTCTTCCATCCAGTCTTTGAAGACTCAAACAGTAGAACTGAGTCTTCCATCGCTACCATAAGCTTAGTAGACATACTGACCAGAGTAAGTAAAGAAGAGGCATCTTGGCTATTAAACCCATCATCTGTCCTATATCTTATGCTTAGCTTGTGATTAGTTTATAAAATGAGTGCATTTGATTCTATTGTAAATAGATAGTGCTATTAATCCAGAAAGTTTGACAAACTCATCACTGCATTGAGAACTGCAGTAGATAATGATGGGACATTAGATAAAGAAGCTACATCATATAACGATATATTTGATGCATTTAGGTTAGCTTTGAAGTTTTATCGCTATGAAGATAGTAGCAACGAATATGATTGACATCAAGAACAAAGAATGAAGGGAAACGGTACATTGATTTCGCATCATTATCAGTTTTAGTCAATCGCTGCTTCCACCACTGCTGCTTCCACCACCGCCGCCACCAGATCCTCCACCAGGTGTTCCTATCTTATCGTCACCTGTTGACCGTGCTCTAGTATCGGCCGAGTACTGACAATAGGAATGAAGTAATAACAAGAATCATCAATGCTCTGCTAATCATATTCTTTTCTTTATCAAATCTTGTTTCATTTGCTGAAACTCGTCTTCAGATATTATTCCCTTCTCTTTGAGATTGGCTAGCTTCATTAACTCATCGGCTATAGACATAGATGATTGTTGCTGCAGCTGTAATTGTGGTTGCTGTTGACGATGACGATATACCTCTCTGTCTTTATCTATACTATTTCTTATTATCTCAACTAACTCTTCTGCCTTTTTCTTCGGAATAGCGGTTATCATCCCATCTTCTTCCGCTAGCCCGCTCTTATCTCCATAGCTTTCCGTCATCTTGTATAGCGTACCTCTACGACCTGAGTTAATTAATCCGGGAGCTTTGAATATAACATTAGATGAAAAAATACCTTTATCAAGTCTAACGCTACTTATCATATCATATGGAATATCAACCACATTTGTACGCAAGCCAAGCATACTAGGATCTTTAATTATGATTCTCCTATCAGTACCAAAAATAACATTAGGAGTAAATGCAGAACCTCCTGGTTTTAATCTGGATTGTCTAGCAACAACGAACACTTCTTCATTTGGATTTAACATATGACGTATTTTCTTAATTTCTTGTAAATCTTCTTTATTTGTTATATCTGTGGTAAAGGACTGAGGCTGTTCCTTCCTACCAAAACCAAACTGAGGCATTAATATATAATAATACTTAATGAGATTACATATTTAAGAAATCTTTAACATTCTTAATGAAATTTAAAAAGTATGTATCAATTGTGAGTCTTTCGATGTTCTTGCGTGGACTCATAACTCTCTTGCTTCAGTAAATGTAAAGGCTGCTCTTCATAGATGTATGTTTAAAACGTTCGCCTTATATAACGTCGTGAAGCTTTGATAATCTTCGTAGATTTTGTTTGTTGTTTCAGTAATTATCATTATCCAATGGGTTACTAGACATCTTATAGATTCATTGTAAACCTGGCTCCTGTGTCTTAACGTTATCAATCAAATTTTTCATCTTGACTAAACTTTTGTGTAGATATGGAACAGCCTCTTCAATTTTGTCTTTGAATTTGTATCCACATTTGCTTCCCTTTAACCAATCTAATGCTTCAGATACTGCATATGTCATATTATTATATGATAAGCATTAAAATTAGTTATAAGTTAAGATTTACGTTACCTATCCTTATCCAGTAATACAGGCAACAAATAAAAGATATAGAACTGAATGTTTTGATTGATCTAACTTTCTCTCCAGTAGAATAAAAAAGACTGTTATACCGATCATTCATTATTATCGCAGCCTCCCAATACAGTATATGATCAATTAATTCATTCTTATTTATTTCGCATACTGCCTTTTATTAGCTAAAATCAACTTTGACTGGATAATGATGTAAAACTTTTAACACATTTTATTCTTCTTCTTGCTTTACGACGGTGAATCGATGTCAGTTTAACTAACAGTAAAAATCATTCTATAACAGTCTGCTAAGGTAACATTTCTATTCAAAAATTATAGAGCTAGGCCTTTACAATTCAACTTTTATGACTTCATCTTGATGATGCTGATCTAATACTTGTGTAGAAAGCCAATCTATCATTTTTTGCTGTGAAAGCAATAAAGACATAAGTAACAAGTCAGTAGGAAAAGGCCGTCCTTTGGAATTGATTGCATTAGCGTATTTATAGCAATCAGACAGCATTTTATTGAATAATTGTTTGTATTCTTCTGAATTAAGACTAGCCGCAAAGCTTCCCCATGATTCAATTTCTCTAGTTAAGATATCTTCATTTGGAAATAGACTCATATCTTTGAGCTCTTGGTAGCATTCTTAAGTATTGATGGTGGAAAGGGAGAGGGAGTGTGCTGGGGACTTGTTAGATTAGCTGTGCATACCACACCAAGATATGGCAACAAAAAATAAGCAATTAAGATCATACTCGGTCGGTCCCCTCTTAGTGTTTCAATATATATTATGTCTGCAGTCTACAATATTTTTCTGATGTCCTCAAATGAGAATTGTTGACTTCGTTAAAATACTGAGAGAATCAATAGGTGACAAAATAAAAGAATCTATAGATGATATACATGAAACCCATAATCCTGTGTATAACAACAGTCTATTGATTCAAATACGGACGCTGGAATGGGTTCTAGCACAAATAAATCAATTAGAGATTAACAAAAAAGGAAGATAAGATAAGCAATATAACCGTAATTTACGAGAAGAGTTAAAGCTCTGCATTGTACAAAAAGGAATAACAACCAACAATAAATGCTCAAAAGTAATATTTACAATATTGACAAGGAATTCGATTATTCAACTATTAAATCTATTATTGTAAAACCATTTGAAAAGATAGCAAAACAAGAAGCATTAAAGAAGAAATCCAATATCCTCCATGATGTCATATCTGATTCTAAAGGTAATGATGATCCCAACAATGTCGAGCTGTCTACCCCACCTAGTCGTTTATTGAAGTTAAAATCAGAAATACCACGGAATATCTAACATTGCGCATTGATGTTTTAAAGCGAGATAACTTCAGATGCCAAATATGTTCTTCAAGTCCCAAAGATAACAAAAGTCTAAGACTGGAAGTTCATCATGCCAAAACATTCAATGATATATGTAAAGATAATAATGCGTCCGCAGTGAAAAAAGCATTAGAATGTAAAGAGCTCTGGGATTTGAATAACGGAGTTTCTATATGCTATAGCTGTCATAAAGATATAGAAAAACTGAGGACAAAATTAAGAAATATGTTTTTGCTTAACAGATGACAAAAAGATGGATAAATGTAAATATGGTGGCCCCTTACGAGCACTGGATACAAAAAGACAGTACTCCAGTATTTCTTGAACTTTTTAAAATTTCCAGGAATATTGGAGGAGCATGCCAAGCAATTTACTCTAAAGGCTAGAGAAAACCCTATCTGAGTACAAGAAAGCCTTATGTTTTTGTTGTTGTCATCATTGATATCATTATAAAACTCATCTAAATCACTTTGAAGGTTAAAGCTAGTCTATAATAGTTAACAAAATGACCATACAACTCTAATGTAAAAAATGGATAGAGTCTTTAGAATATTTTTCCGTGGCTATTTTTATGTAGAGAATTGGTACTATTTTTTGAATTGGTTCTTTGCCAGAATCAACATCTACTCCAACATCATCATCATCAAATACAAGCTCTGAAAGAACTACTAAGCTAGTATATGGTATTGACAATGTAATAAATACAGAAGTACAATTTTTCTCCAACGCAAGTAAAAGAATCGATACATGTATGAATTATACGCGGCCAGAATTAGCAATTGTACTTGAGCCAATAAGGAGAGCTTTTCTTGATGCTACAAATAGGCATGTTAGGCTAAGATATATTACTGAAATCACTAAAGACAATATTTCTTATTGTAAAGAGCTGATGACAATAGTAGATGAACTTCGTCATCTAGATAGAATAAAAGGGAATTTTATGTTAAGTGAAACAGAATATCTTTCACCTGTGGTTTTATTTGAAAAAGGGAAAGTAGCATCACAGATTATATGCATTGATTTAAAAGAAATTGTAGAACAGCAGCAATATTTTTTTGATACTATGTGGAGCAAGGCAATACCAGCAGAAGACAGAATTTCTGAGCTCGAACATGGAGTTGAATCACCCTTTATAGAAACTATTAGAGACCCTGTCGAAGTACAGACGATTGGTTTTAACCACATACAATCTGCCACAGAAGAAATACTAGTAATATTTTCAACGGCTAATGCATTTTATCGTCAACTTGTTGTAGCAGGAGGAATGCGATTATACAAAGAAGCAGCATCAGAGCGAAATGTAAAGATTAGAATACTAACACCTAAAGATGATCGAATAGATAATATAGTACAAGAGCTTTTGCAAGAGCAGCGACAGGAACAAAGACTGCGACAACAACAACAAAAAAGGAGAATTGATATTAGGTATATTGAACCAGCACTACAAACTAAGGTTACAGTTCTTGTAGTAGATAGAAAATTCTCTTTGTCAGTAGAATTGAAGGATGATACAAAAAATAATTCCTTCGAAGCAATAGGTCTTGCAACGTATTCTAATAGCGCGCCAACTGTGTTATCTTATACTTCTATATTTGAAAGCCTCTGGACTCAAACGGAATTATACGAACAATTAAAAGTACATGATAAAATGCAAAATGAGTTTATCAATATAGCAGCTCATGAGCTACGTACTCCTATACAGCCTATACTTGGATTATCCCAAGTTCTTCAATCTAAAATAAAAAATAATAACAATACCATAGAGTATCAGGAATTAGTAGATACAATTGCTAGGAATGCCAAACGGCTGCAGCGGCTTACTGAAGATATACTGGATGTTACAAAAATTGAGAGCAGGACTTTAAAGCTAAACAAAGTGAAGTTTGACATAAATGAAAAGATAAGAAATGTTATAAATGATATAAAATCAAAAGAAGATGAAATAAAGATAAGCTTTGATGAGCCAAAAATAGACCCTATAGTTGTAGAAGCTGATAAACTCAGAATTTATGAAGTCATATCAAATCTGTTGACTAATTCTATTATGTCTACAAAGAAAAGTATCGGTGACCGTAGTAGTGGTTATGAGAGTGTTGAAGATGATGTCAGTAATATCACTATAAGTGTGTTTACAGCTATAAAGAAGCTCAGCAACAATACCTATGAAAAAGACAGTATTACTCATGATGAAGTCATTATTAGCATTAGAGACAGAGGCACTGGTATTGATCCTGATATACAGGATAAATTATTCTCTAAATTTGTTACAAAATCAGATACAGGATCAGGATTGGGGCTTTATATTTCCAAAGGTATTGTAGAAGCTCATGGTGGCAAAATATGGGCTGAGAATAATACTAATGTTAAAGGAGCTACATTTGCATTCAGTTTACCAATTGTAGACAAATAGATTTGGAAGGTACAGGAATCTTTGCAAGATCCTTGTAAGGCTTGCTGCATTGATAGACAATACATTTAATTGACTAAGCAAAACCATAAAGTTAAGTAATTCTCATTAAGCGTGAAAATGGAACATCTTTCCAAAGACACTCATAGGAAATGGAACATTTGAGTTCTCATAAATCCGAAGAGAAACGGAAATCATCGTCAGGTAGTAACAATGATGATGATAAAGAAATCAAAAGAACTTAATTACGATGAAGATGAAGATCAGCTAGAGAAAAGACAAAAAGAAATAAGAGAAATAACAGTAACAACAAATCAAGTTTTCTGATTACAAAGATATATCACTATTGTAGTTCACAAGAAAGAAGGCCGTTCATGAATCTTGAAGGGAAGGATTAAGACTACATGGTAGATGGCAGTTTCCTAAGAGGATATGAACTTGACTTCCTAATTGACATGGGACTCTCATTACTTGCTGGATTTCTAATAGGTGCTGAGAGAGAATCTAGAGGTAAGGCGGCTGGTATTAGTACACACTGTTTTGTCATTGCAGGATCTATGATATTTACATATTTATCAGCTCAAGTTGATCCAAATTCATCATCAAGAATAGCTGCTCAGCTTGTTACAGGAATTGGGTTTCTTGGTGCAGGTATTATATTAAAGAGTGAATCAGAAGAAAGAATTACTAACCTGACAACTGCAGCTGCTATATGGTTTGCAGCTTCAATAGGTATGGCTATTGGATTTAATTTTTATTTTATGGCTATAATTGCAATAGCGTTTGCTGTATTAGTGCCAAGGATTCCTCATATTTCCAAAATAAAAGACGTAGCAGATAGATAGATAGAGATATTGTATCGTTGGAAAAAAGTTGTCTCCATTTTCAGATGGGTTGCATGATTCCTGATGCTGACCTACCTATACAATCGAGTCTTAGATAACAACTACAATCATCAAACTTATATCGAAATATTTTTGCACCATGTTTAGAAAGTTAAATTTGATCTAAACTAATATCAAATGCAGCTGATGATCCTGCTTATGCATGCTGAGTCTAACTATATTGATTGCTACTGCTGAGCTCTGATAAAAAGTGTGGTTTTCATAATTCGCGTATATATGCGATGAGAACATATTCGGTACCCTTAGTGCAGAAAAGTTACCTCGTATAAAATCTTGTAAAGACTTACTTAACAAGCCAATCCAATTCCTACGAATGTTCCATTCATCTATAGTAATCTTACATATAAGAATTGTTCACCGTGAATAACTAATAAATTTGATCTTTAATGGATTAAGTATTCTGTATCGCTATTATCTTTGCCTTTGTAAATCTGCAAATTCCTTATAGCCCTCTTGAAACTCTTTTTGTAATCTATCCAGTAGGACCATAAATCTATTATCCTTGGAGAGAGTATTTTTCATTGCACTCTCTAGCTCATAAAATGCCACTTTAGCATTATCATTATCAACTTCAGGGTTTGTTCCAAGTATGTTTGATTCATTATACATTATTGCCATCTTAAATCCTAAAGTTTTAACATGCCACTCTAACTCAGATTCTAATCCCTTAATATATCTGCCATAACCTTCAGTATTATCAGCGCCTTTGATCATATTAAGTGTATAAAGAGTTGATTCACAACACGTTCTCAAATAATGGGTTATTACAGAATATAGACGAGCAGTACAAGATTTTATAGTGTCTGTTTCAAAATACGCGTAAAGCAGCGTCTTCAACAATACATTGTCTTGATATTTTACTAATAGCTTCGGAGAGTAAGTCGTCACATTCAA
>JBJMFM010000090.1:0-2723 GCA_045808425.1 Nitrososphaeraceae archaeon
CAGCAAATTAGGACGTTTAGCTACATTCAGAAGCTGCTTAGCAATGTTCCGATGCCGCTTAGCAATGTTCCGATGCTGCTTAGCAATGTTCCGATGCTGCTTTCGTACATTGAGACCGTTGCAAAAGCAAAACTAATTCACATGGTGTGAATTAAGTAAAAAGCGGAGTGAGATTTGAGAAGAGATTGAGGTGCAAAAAAACAACTATCAAATGAGCTTTACAGGAATGTATGTTTCCCGCAGGAAACTCAAGAGTGAATTTTTCACTCAGATTAATAAACTTATTAACTGGAACGAAATTGAGGCGCTGATAAAACAGTATTACAACAAAGGATTTAGTGTAGCGGGTCGTCCCTCTTATCCGGGACTGCTGTTATTTAAGATGTGTTTATTGCAAACATGGTATGGCCTGAGTGACTATGAAGTGGAAGATAAAGTAAACGATTCCCTATCATTTATGCAGTTTGTAGGTTTACAGTTAGAAGATGATGTTCCTGATCACAGCATTATCAGCCGTTTTCGTACAGAATTGACAAACAAAGATGCATTTGAGAAAATATTTGAAAAGATCAACAATGAGCTGGAAAGTAAAGGATTGATTGTAAAGACAGGGGCAATTGTGGATGCCAGTATTACAGAGAGCACACGCAAACCTAAAGGTAAAACCACTTATGCTGTAGCCCATGATCGCAAAGAAGACGAGCGCAGTGAAGAAGATAAAAAAGCAGAAGCCACGCAAAAGCAACTTATTAAAGTGACACAACCGGGAGTAGACAGTGAAGCTGCCTGGTTAAAGAAAGCAGGGAAGCTATATTATGGCTATAAGAAACATCTCTGCGCTGATGATGCTGAAGGAATGATTAGGGCAGTAATAACAACGCCAGCCAATGAAAGCGATATGCATCATATTACTGATGTGGTAGATAAGGCAAGATTAAAAAAAGGAGCAAAAATAAAAGCTGATAAAGGATATGCTTCAATCAGTAACAGGCGGGCATTAAAAGAGAGAGGTTTTAAAGATCACATCATGCACAAGGCTGCAAAGAATAAACCACTCACTGCCTGGCAAATCAAGTTTAATCAAATCATCAGTAAAACCCGATATAAGGTGGAACGCACAGCAGGCAGTATGAAACGATGGTTTAATGCTGCAACAGCAAGATATATTGGACTGGCTAAAACACATACACAACATCTGATGGAAGCAATTGCTTATAACTTATATAGATCTCCTAATATAGCAGCAAAACATGCATTGTTGATAAACAAAAAATAAGATAACAGAAAAGTTGACGTTAGCAAGATGTCTAACAGTAATAAAATGAAAAAAGAAAAATCACAAAAAAGACTAATTGAAAATCAAAGCAGCATTCATACAAGCCAAAATCTAATTTGAAGTACTATTTGACCCCATCTTATTTCTCAAAAATTGAAGACGTGGATTTTTGCAACGGTCTCATAGCATTCTGATAGGGATCACCGTTTTCTGTCATGGAGATGCGTATGTTGTAATGTTCAAGCATTTCAGTATAATCTGTGCAGCAATATTGTACCCCTCGATCGGAGTGATGGATAAGAGAATGTGGCCTTTTAAGTTCAGTCACGGCCATAATAAGAGCGGCAACAGCTCCGGCGCTATGAAGTGTGGGATGCAAATTATAACCCACAATCTTGCGGCTGTAGGCATCGGTAATGATACTTAAGTAGCAAAAACCTTGTGTAAGGCGCAAATAAGTAATATCGCTTACCCACAACTGTCCTGCATGTGTAAGGAGTAATTCCCGGATAAGATTTGGATATTTTTTGTAAGGATGATCCGAATCGGTAGTGTAAGGCTTTCTTCTTCTATAACGAATAAGATAGCCATAGCGGCGCAATAGTGAATATAAAGCATCCCGACCCTTTTTATACCATGTGCAGCCATCGGTTCCTTCAACATATGATATAATTTAGGTACGCCTGCACGTGGCAGATCTTTTCTTATTTCCTCTATCAGCTTTACAATAATAGCATCACTTAATTGCTGCTTTTCACTATTACTCAATTGCTCATAATAGGCCGGCCGGCTTTTCCCAAACAGCACACAGAAGTAACGCACACTGTAACGCGTATACATCTGCCTGAGCAATGTTACTGTTTGGGACCAGGTTTTTTTCTTATCTGAATTTTAAGTTGTTCCTCGGCTACATCTATAAGGGTTTCCAGGGCAGTATTTTTCATTTGTGCATCTTCGAGCTGCTTCTCTAATGCTTTTATTTGTTTTTGAAGTGCTTCTAATTTCTGGCGCTCCTTTTCTGTCATAACAGGCAAACTTAATACAATATCAGAAGCATATTTTTTTCGCCATTTGTATATAAGTGAAGCACCAGAACGAGGATTAAAATTAAAGCGCTCGATAGCATCTGCTACAGTCATGCGCTCTGCGTCCAGTTCTCTTACCAGCCAGCGCCGAAATGCAACTTCATAATTGCTTTTTTCCTTTTCATCCGCAAAACTCTCTGATACTAAAAAAGTGTAGTTCCTGGTTTTGTTTTTTGCTTGCATATAGATTTTGTTTTTGTCCAAGATCTGTCAAGCTATTTCAGGAATAGACAGAGCAAAATCCATCGTTTAAGCATTATCTGTTTGAAACTTTTCATTTTCTATCTCCTGTTTTCGCATAGAGACTATCACTTCAGTAAAAAGCATCAATCTAAATCATATTAAATAACTGCCAATCATCC
>JBJMFM010000091.1:0-4746 GCA_045808425.1 Nitrososphaeraceae archaeon
AAAAATAGAGCAACTATAAGAATTAAGTGAAGATCAGCATAATATTGTTTTGTCTAGTTATGTTCTGGTTAACAGAGATGAAACCAAGAAAAGTAATAATAACTATATTGTAACTAGAAGTTGAAAACAAGGAAAAATAAAGATGCAAACAAGAAATCTACAAAACAAAAAAATCGTAATAGAAGAAATGTAAAATTACCGAAATAATAAAGAAGACGCTCATTCAAAGATCTAAAGAAGAGAGTACAAAAAGTTAAAGCTAGTTATATTGTAATGAATCAAATAGCAATTGACATTTAAGGATTTAAAGAAGAGTCCAGATAATATTGGGAGATTATTCCTCCCATTAAAGTGTTAACAGTCTAAATTTAAAGAGTCTCATTGCTTTTTACGTATAGACAAACGACCGCGTTATATTGTTTGTCTTCTTATTGACGATTCATTAATTGAAATATCTTTGCCTCTTAATGAATCATGAATAGGGTCATGTCATATGTTCTCCGACCTAAACACTGTGACCTGTACTTTCACGCCATTGGAAATCCTGCTGCTTCAGATATAGGTGAATTTTCATTGAATAGAAAATTCATACTGGATAAATATAATAGTCGTAAAAATTTAGGATTGTATAATGTCTTTAGCTGGGTGAACGGGGGGGAATAATAACAAATTGGCTGCCAGTAAGAAAACAACAATACCACAATATTATGCTGTAATTGCAAAACTAGTTGAAGATTGCTATGAGGAAGAAGATATAGATAGAAAGGTCCAAATTCTGTACAAAATAAATTCACTACTTCCTAAAACATGTCGTATTAATATACCCTCATTAATTACCGATGATTATATAGATACAGTATTGTTTCAGATAGAGAAAAGTGTACATTGATTGTAAATAATAATAATATTATGCTATGGGTCATAATAATGGAACGATCTATTTTATGTGGATCTTTAGATAGACAATGAAGGTGAACAGAGATATATGGTAGCAGTAATAGAACAAAAAAATCTACCTATCGAAGAGCATCGTCGTTTCCTTCCTCTAATGGATGACAATATTTACAATTGTGAGTTGTGTGGAGTTCGAATAGCACTGCTGCAGATTGTTAATAGTAGTACTGCCAATGACCAAGAACAATTAAAGGTTTGTGGTACATGTCTTAAAGAATACATTGACCAAGAAGCAGCAGAAAAAAAGTAGCATCAGTAGTAGGATCAATTGAGTTTGGAAATTGCTCTGATTTTACAATCCAGAAGATGATTAATTAGTACACATCACGAAACCAATCATCATCAAAGATCATAATTAGCTTACTCATATACTTGACCATAAAAGTAGGTTAGTCATTTGCTTGTTGTAGTTCTCATTTTATACTTCTTAAACATCTCGTATTCGGTCTGAATTTTCAATAAAGTTCTTTTCGAGCGCTCTATTTGCTTAAGGACTTTAGCACGAAACAAATGATCTGTTGCAGGTGATCTGTCATATAGTTTTTGAAACTCCTTAATTATAAAGTTAATTTCATTTATATGGTCTACAAACGTCTCTTTTTCATATTGTTTAGGATCGTTCATTAAGTGAAAATACCATTTTTCAGCGTCGGAAAGACGTTTTTTGCCTCGCATGCAATTATTATTATTATCACCTTATAGAATAGAATTTCGAAACAAGCTTCAGAATACTGTTTGTTTGCCTGTTGAGGTTATTTGGCTATCGTTATTGTTGTCATTACTAGTAAAATCTAAGGCTAGCCTTTTGTGTTGCTCTTGTTGCTTATTTCTGATATAGTGTAATGCGTTATCTATGGTTGTGACATTGGACAATAATTCCAGTTTGACTAAATGGGTATCGTGGTACTTGATTGTAGCAAAACCTTCTGTGGCTAGGCTGATTTTTCGCTGTAAGAGTTGTTCTTGTTTCTCTTCTTCTTTATTGGTATCAGGAATTGATGATGACTTTGGTTGTACTGATGTTACTGCATTCTTGTTCATTTATATTGTCATATTAGTATGACCAGTACTTATAATGTTTTCCATGGAATAACATTACATTACAATAATATTCATTTAGGGCTAATAGAACCTTTCTTCTATTCTGTATAATGTATCATTATTGCTAATACATATTTGTAATCAGCGATGAATTTTTAGCTGATGTTACTTTAGAAGTATTGAATTTTTATAATACAGAATCTGTATCCTACTGTCAATATTAGGTTCATTGTTGCAGCCCTCAATTAATTGTGAAATTATATATTGTTGGTGTGTTGATGTCATTTTCTTCCTCTGTTTACACCATATGATTATAAAATATATTAATCATCTAAAAGGTGGCAATCAATTATCTGTCTGTATATGAACTACAATTGGTGACTAGCAGTATTTGGTCGAATATCCACTTTAATAATCCTGTTTCTGTGCTGCTAATTCTCGAATCTTACGAATCATACTAGAATGATCAGCTTGCACATCTGTGGTTATATATAGAAGGTGATTTTTGCCAAGTGGCATAGTTATCCGTTTGACTTTTTCATATTCAGCCAAAACATATTTTCCTTTTCCTATCTTTTGTGCAAGTCCACTACGTATTTTCCATGCATTGATGGCTAGCTTCAAAGACTTCTTGCTCTCTTCTGGTGTAAGTAAGTTCTCTACACCTTCACGGTAGTCAGAATACATCATTTTGCCATTGGAATCACATATAGTAACTAACCTAATCTTTGGGTCCATTTTCATGATTTGTTCATAGATGTGTTTATAATCATGCCAATTATGATGAGTGAATTTTACTTGGTGATCTTGTTCTTTGCATATATCAGAGCAGTAGGTTTTTCCACAACAATAACATTCTATAGCGTAATCCTGTGACTTCTTTCCACAAAGCACGCAGGTTGTGCTCATATCCATAGACTTTCTAGCAGGAAGTAGAATAAATCAATTTTATGGATCTTTTCATACGTAATGATATTGCAATTACATATTGTAGTGGTATACTATATATTTATTTCATCAATGCGTTAATTTACTTATAATTCGAATACTAAAGTGGAGTACATATTTACTATAAAGTATCTTGCATGGATTCACATATGGTTTTGTACAGTAGTCTTTTATTTGCTTTACTTATTATCTGATGGTATCTGTATATGTTTGACTGTTAAGCAAAACCATAAAGCTAAGCATCAACATGTACTGTTAAGCGTGAAAATGGAACACCTCCCTAAAATCATGCGTAGGAAATGGAACATTTGAGCTTAGCTATGGGAAGAGCATAGTCAGCATTTACTTATAAGAAAGACAATAGAAATTAAATGGTAACACATTTTGTTATTATTTTTTCATTTCAGAATTGACTAAAAGTTGTTTCTTTTAGGTAGCCTATATGTTATTTGTTAACCATCTATAACATAGACAATATGAAAAGCAAGAAATCTGACAGTAGTAGGAAGAAGAATGTTATGAAAGGAAATAAAAAAACGTCCATGTCAAAGAGGCATAGAGATACAGTTAATGGTAGAACAACTAAAACAAGACAGCAGCTAGTTAGCAAAGCAAAACCTTCGAAAAGGAAGCAGCAGCAACAAATAGTTATCAAAAGATCAAGTGGACGCAAGGAAAAGTTTGATACAAATCGAATGGCTCAAACAGTAGGCAGATCAGGTGTTCCATTTCTAATGGCAAGAGATGTTGCGAAAACTGTTTCGAATAAGATAAAAAATGAGGCTTCTTATACTCAACAGCAACAAACTAAAGGAAGAACGAGGAGTAATAAATCAAAGCCTACACAACCAAAAGAAAAAACTGTGACTGCAAGTAGAATAAGGAATTTGGTATCCAATGAACTGCGTGATAGAAACAGAAGCGATATTGCTGCGTCTTATTCGGGTCAAATTCCAGAAAATACATTACCACAGGAAGATCTAAAAGACAATCAGCCAACTATTGCAGACACTTCTGCTGCAAACAGGAATAGAGTACTACATGATCAAAGCAAAAGAGGAGGAGGAATAATGATCTGACATTTAGGAAAAATTGATCAAATAGTCAAATACACAACGCATAAAGCTCTATTTCACATATTATAAGCAAATGCTAGATGGACTGCTGAATATTGGAAGCGTGGACATGCAACATTCTCAGATCTTGAGCATGGAAGAATGCAACAAATGAGCACAAAGATGCAACAAAATCAAATCATTGAATGGCGTAGAACCAAAGTAATGGAATTACTAAGCAAGGGTGAAAACAATCAGTCAGGAATAGCAAGGATAGTGCAGGTTGACAAATCCATTATTTGTAGAGATATAACATACTTAAGACATCAAGCTAAAACCAATATCAAAAAATACATTGACGAGCGGCTGCCAGAAGAATATGAGCACTTGTGGGATTAAATGCAATAACAAGAGGAGCATGGGATACAGCGCATAATCCAGAATACAAGAGAGAAAAGATACATGCATTATCATTAGCTAAAGAGTGTTATTCTATGAAGCTTGATCTATTAACAAATGCTACTGTGGTTGATGATGCTAATACGTTCGTTTATCAATCTAAAGAGAAATTAGGAAATCTACTTCCAAAAATGTAGACCATACAAGAGTACGATTAAGGAAGAAGAAATAGGATATATGTTGACTTCAACTAGAAACCACATTTGAGCTCACATGTGGAACAGCAGAATAGTCAAAGAGAGATATCCCAAGTATTACAAGTTGGACTGGCTACTGTTAACAGATATAT
>JBJMFM010000092.1:0-3318 GCA_045808425.1 Nitrososphaeraceae archaeon
GTTATTTTGATGTTGTTCTTTGTTTCATCGAATGCTTTATTGATAGCTTGTTGTTTTTGTTCTCTTTGATGTACTTCTTCTCTTGATATTGTTGTTACTTGTTCTTTTGAGGTTGTTGACATGTATTATTTTTCCCTATAATACATATAGAGGATTAACTATATATGAATGACTATGAAATAGTTCCTGTACTATGTGCTGACAGTGATCTTGTGGAACAGCTTCTACATCAACAAGCCGTTATAATCATAACTGCTATATTGTGAGTAGCAGGATCTGTTCAGTTTTTTAGCTTTATCCAATATGATACGGTGGTCACCAATTGCCTACAGGATTTATAATGATAAATCCATGTAAAACTTTGTTGTCAACTATCTTGATCCATTTTCATCATTCGATTTCTGTCTTCAACCTCTTAACCAAATCACTTATGGATATTGGTTTTTTGATAAAACATCCTGTACTTAATGTAGGATATACTTCTCTTAGTCCATCTATATTTGTGTCTCCTGCAGTAATAAAGCAGATCTTGACGTTAAGGTCTATTTCTAATATTCTCTTGTATAGCTCAAAGCCATTCATTTTTGGCATGTTAATGTCAACTAACAGCAGGTCGTAAAAGCTTGGTTTGAAACTTGCTAGTGCATCTATAGGATTATTGTAGGTATGTACTTCAAAGCCGCTATCTTCTAAAGCTATTCTGAAAAGCGTAGAATTATCAGGCTCGTCATCTACCAACAAAATTCTTTTCTTCATATTTCCTTTGACAAGTTCCTGTATTTGCTGCTTTATTCTTGCTTGCTATTAAACTGTATTTTATCTGTCATCAATGGAAGTGTGAAGCTAAATGTCGCCCCTCTATTTTCTCCATTATTATTATTATTATTAGCACCCCACATTCTTCCCCCATGAGATTCAACAATACTTTTTGAAATAAACAACCCCAGGCCAGTTCCACCAGCCATATCGGATTTGGTAGCAAATTTTGTAAATAGCCGTGGTAACATTTCTGAGTCTATACCCGTACCTGTATCTTTCACGCTTATCATGACTTCCCCTTCTTCTTGTTGATGGTTATTATATTTGCCATCTTTTTTTACAGCAGTAATAGAGATACTTCCGTCTTTTGTAAATTTAATAGCATTACTTAACAGGTTAGAAATCACCTGCGTTATTCTTCCTTTATCTGCTTCTATTACAAGATTATTGTCTTCTGGCTCATATAATAGCTTAATCTTGCTACCTTTCTTTTGAATGTCATTTTTGAAATCCTCTACAATGCTAGATATTAATTCAGTCAAGTTGAATTTCTCTTTGTTTAGCTTTAGTGTCTGGCTTTCAATTCTTGTAATATCTAATATATCGTTTGTAAGTCTCTGTAAGCGGTTAGCGTTTCTATATAGTGCATCAGAAATTTGCTCTCTTTTCTCAGGATGCCTCTGCAGAATCTCAGTATAGCCTAAAATAGCTTGTGTTGGAGTCTTTATTTCATGACTTGCTATATTGATGAACTCTTTTTGCATTTTGCCATGGACTTTTAATTGTTCATTTGCAATCGATAGTTGTTTATTAGCTAATTCAAGTTTCCTATTTGATTCGTCTAATTCAGTCGTTCTTCTCCTTACTTCATTATCCAACGTGCTGTTCCATTTGATTAAAAATATTATTAACACTATAATTGCAGCAGTAGTGCCAGCTAGAAGCGCAAATGTCTCTAGTCGTTGTGTTGACAGAATATCATTGACCTGAGAATAGATTAAGGCAGTAGGTGTTACTACTTGAATAAAATAGGTCGGTATACCATTTACATATATGGGATATTGAGTCGTTAATCTCTCGCCTCTACCATAATTATAAACTCCAGATCCAGAACTACCAGCTAATAGATTATGTGTCAAATTATTCAGAATAGGATTATGATTGACAAACTTCTGTGTATAATCCCCAAAGAAGCTCTTTCCAACAAGGGTCTTGCTTGCGCCTACAGCAAGTAGAGTTGCATTCCTGTCATAGATCACTAAAAACTGTGAGTTGATATTATGTATATTTCCATATTTGGCAAAGAAGCTCTCAGTCGGCATCACTACTCCTACCAGTCCTATGTATTCCCCAGTTTCTCTATTTATTATAGGATAGGTCATTCCTATTCTATATTTGCCATCAAGTCCAAGGTAACCATTTGAAAAGATTGGCTTGTGCTCTGTTTGGGTTTTCCTTATCCAATTTATGTATGATATATTAGTACCAAGAAAGTTTTTCTGTCCTGGTGGAACAAAATTCATTTTTACTATGTTATTTTTATCTAAGAGGAAAAATCTATCAATTATTGAGTTTATCTGCTGATAGTTATCTTCCATTAATCTTTTAGTTTTATTATCTGAAACTAGTCCGTTTTGCAAATATACAGAGTTTGCTAAACCTTGAAGTCTTGCCATGACTGACTCAAGATCTGAGCTAATGTGCTGTGAAATGGCTTTTGTAGAATCTGACTGCTTTTGCTTTTGCTGATCAAATAGCCTATTTTTGATATTATTTTCTGTTATATTTTGAAGATAAAAGAATAGAGTATATGAAGCACCTACAATCAAAATTATAGAAATAACTCCTAATCTCTTGACCCTTCCAGAGACTTGGCCCATTACCATTTCACCAACTAGCATATAATTAAGCATACATATGAAGAATTATCACGGCCTTACCTTGTTAGTACATCATTGTTTCAAGTCTCAATTACCAAAGCAGCGGGAATATAAGATTATAGCTAAACAGAGAGATACATAAGAACTAATAATTGAATGACCCTTTTGAGCTTCCATCTTTACAAGAAATACAAGAAATTGATAGACAAAGGTCGCAAGCCATAGAATCACTGGAGATATTCGACTCTGACCACTCTGTCAAGTGTCAAAGATATGCTGTATTTTATTTCGTATGTTGTAATTATGGCCCAGCTGACGATGGTGTACGTGTGGGTCCTGTGAGATTCTGGTACGTAGACGTTTGCATAATGATTTCTTTAGCTTGATTTATTATATCTATGGGGTTTCCAGTTACTGCCCAATGTAAGAATAGCATTTTCGGTGTTTCACCTAACATATGACTATGTAAGGCTGTTTGTGTCCAGTTGTATTTTTCCATAACCTTCTGTACAGGAACTACTTCTGAATCAAGCAAGGCCCATTCTCCAAATGCTGCTGTAATATTACCACTTTCTGATGTAGAAGGAGGAGTAGCTGAAGGCGGCATATTACTCATGTTTACGCCCTTCTCTGCAAATGGTGTTGTGGTATTTATCACAGCTGGAGCAAACTCAATATA
>JBJMFM010000093.1:0-9937 GCA_045808425.1 Nitrososphaeraceae archaeon
CCAACTGCTCTGGATAGCTCTGACAAAAACTGTATAGTATTTTGTTTGTAACTGCGTCTTGGGTTTATCTCCCTTTTCATCGCTATGATATAGTCGCATATTGTCAGCGAGCCTTCTTTTGATAACCTGCTTCTATCTTTCAAGACTAGTGCACAGAACTTGTCTGTATAACCTTCAGTTGCTAGGCTGACTTTCTCCTCAAGCGTAATATCGTCATCAACAACATCATTTCTGAAAAGTAAGCATGATGGTACATGTGCTTTTGCTGCTTCGGATGATATTGACGTGTTTAATATTTCAGCTACTGATTTGTTTGAACATCTAGCCATATATGTATGATATAACTAGCTTAGCGTACTAATAATACTTTGTATGATAAGATATTGACTTATCAGAATGCTTTCTGTTCTAAGATGGAATAGCATTATACTTTTTAATACATAGCTGGCAAAACCGACGAAGGTGGCGAAAGAGTTGTTAAATACAGGATTACCTTCTAAGGAAGAATTTCAATCGAATTTAAGAGGTAGGTTAATTAATTATGTTTCGTAATATTCGGTTTTTCTGTGACTTTTCCATAATGTTAAGCAGGGCTTTTCTTATTTTATAAAAGTTAGCCTGTTGCAGCTTATACCCTAATTAATTGTATGTATGACACATAAATAGTATTTGTAGAGTTCTATACCTTAGCAACACACTTAATCTCGATCATGAGTTCAGGGAATGCAAGACGCTGAATTTGTACGATGGTGCTTGCAGCAATAGGAGTACCGAAAAATATGTCCTCTCTGCATTTGACTGCTGCAGCAAATGCCGTATTCATATCTGTCACGAACAGTATCTCATCGACTATGTTATCCATCGTTGCCCCGTACTGTGCGAGCACCTTCCGTATGTTGGAATATGCTTGGCGCATCTGAGCCTCCATATCGCCTAGACCAACAATATCGCCCCTATCGTCATGGCTCACCTGCCCTGATACATATATGGTGTCCCCAACTTTCACCGCCTGGGCATAACCGTACTCTTTCTCCCAAGGCATGCCAAGACTAGTTGTCTCTTTGTTGATTGTCAAAATATTGCTCCCTTTGTTATTCGTGAAACTTCTTAACACATGAGATAACTTGCACGAACAGCATGTACCAGCCAGGCGTCATACTAGCGATATCAAGTCTAAGTTCTGAGTCTAAATACATATATGTAATCTTTTATGAAATTAATGAATAATAAAGATACTGGAAAAACAAAAGGTTGCAAAATCACCTCGAATTGGATGCATAATCGTCTAGGCTACTATTCGAGCTATTTGTTTTAGACAAAGTATGTCAGAAAGTCTTCTTACCTCCAACCATTAGGCAAAACCGTGCAAGTGTTCGAAACAAACAATATCGACAGAATGAATATCACTATATATAATCAAATTCTCTCAGATCTATGCATATTGAAGTTTGCATAAAAAAAGAAGGTTTCATTTCTCAAATATGATATATCTCTATTAACAGTAGCCAATCCAACTTTCAATATTTGCGATATCTCTCTTTGGACGTATCCTTTGCTGCAAAGCTCTTGTACTTTGTCTCTTCTCCATTGTACTTGTTGATCTTGATTCTGCTGTTCCATATGTGAGCTCAAATGTTCCGTTCTCCTATGCTCTTTTTAGAAGGCTATTCCATTCTGACACTATGAATATAATTTATGAAAGGTGGCTTTATACATTTCAATCTTCATTTAAATTAGGGCTTAAACAAATAGCAAAAATCTTTTATCAAGACGATACCATCAAGGATGTTATATACATTATTACCATTCCAACTATAAAACCAGCAATTAGGGATGTATTTAACCAAGTCTTTTTCCTTCTTTCTTCCACTTGCATACTTCCACCGCGGATGTTATTGTTATCTGCTATCCAAGAGATAATAGAGAATACTACTTGAAATATTGCACCGGCTCCTATAGATAAAAATATTATTGCAGCAATTGGAGAGTACAAAAATCCGCCTATCCATGCTCCAGCAATTGCGGGAGCACCGGCTATTAACCCCATTCCTATTAATTTTCGTATAATAACTTTATTGGCACTTCTAGCCATTGGTGCTACAATTGCCAATCCTTCGGTAGTATTATGTAATGTAAATCCAACTATTAGAAAAGTGCTAAGAGCAACCTTACCTAATAAAACTGCTGCACCTATTGCCAAACCTTCGCCTAGGTTGTGCAGTCCAATACCAATTGATATCATCAATGCTATCATGAAAGGTTTCGAAAATTGTTGTTGTTTAGCTGATGCAGAATACGACGATACTGATGAAGGCTGTTGTTGTTCTATGAGTGTGGTTTCAGACTTTTCTTCCTCCTTCTTTTCCATTGCATTGGCACGTTCAACAAGCTTTCCAGATACATATAGCAAAGCCAAGAAAGAAACTATTGTAACCATTGCAATTAACATTTGACCGTTGAAAACTCCTGCAACGTTTTCTGCAGCAATTTTATTCCCCTCTACTATTGCATCTATTCCCAAAAAGACAAGCAATCCTGCTGTAAGAGAGAGAAAGAAAATGTACTTACTCCTGCTAAGCCTCTTTATGAATGGAAACCACAGAAGACCTATCAATACTGGTATTATTCCTACATAGATTCCTATTATTGTGAAAAATGATATCTGTTCAGCATTGGCAGTAGGTGCTAATGCAGCCGCTTCAACAGTTTTCTTAAACCTTACACCATCAGAAGTAGTTATTCCTACTTCGTAGGGTTCTCCACGGTTCCAGGAAAATGGTATAATCACTTTTGCTACTGCCAATCTGGAAAGGTTTTTACTTGGTTCTATTGCAGCTGGCTGAATTCTATCATTAACGTCTGCTTGAGCTACAGTAACAGCCATAGGACCGGTATTACGCAGAAGCGCCACAATTTTACCATCTTGAAATTCTATTCTTTCTATGGTGATCTCAGGTAAGGAATTTCCAGAGTTCAGCAGGAATGATTGACCAGGACCGAAAAGAAATACAATCATGCCAGCTAGTACAACAATTGGAATTAATGCAATACATATCATCCTTTTTGTTGATATCTGTCTATCAGGCTCTTTCGTTGGCAGCTGTTGCTGTATTCTATTTTCTTTGTCTTCTTGCTTCCCCTTTTCCATTTATCTAAAATCTGCCTCTCTCTGGCTGCTGAGTGTTTGTTATATTTTGTCCAGAATTGTAATTATAATTATACTTATTTGATCCATTTTGATCTTTAACTAAGAAGCTACCCACCCATCCTTTTTCCGCAAATTCTGTCTTATGAGCATGGAACATATACAATCCTGTATAATTATAAGTAAATTCCAGTATTCCTCTCTCTCCCTGGCTCATAGTTACCATGTCAGTATATTCATTAGGTGTCAAGCTGGTTCCGGATCTATAAACCTGGTAGAGATTACCATGCAAGTGAAAATTATTTATGGGATCAAATTCTAACATGTTGACCAAATAGACCCTTGCTAGCTTATCCTTTTGAATTTGGATAGGGTGGTGCATATAGTAGTAAGGAATACCATTTACAGTGTAGAAGTTATTTTCTTTATCATTATCCGTATCATATCCATTCATCATCATTACCATTTCGTCAGCATGAGGTCTCGGTTTCTTTGGATCTACAATGTAGACGCCATATAGTCCACGTGAGATATGCTCTTCCAAAGGTTGCATATGACAATGGTATGGAAATACTCCAAATGGTTCAGCATAAAACTCATAAATGAATTGTCCACCTGAACCAATCATTTCAAAAGCACCATCCATATCCGACTTATGGATGCCATGGAAATGTATTGAATGAGACTTTGAGCCATTATTTATAAAATGAATTCTTACCAAATCCCCTTCGGTAGCTCTTATAGTTGGCCCAGGTACAGTACCGTTAAATGTCCATACATTATAGAACATACCTGGAGATATTTCCATGACCTTATTGTCTGAGGCTATTAGCGTAAATTCTCTGAGTATAGTACCATTGGGTAGACTAGATACACGGCCATAGTTGAACGTACGTAGATATTCCATGGGATCAATAACGATCTTATCTCTGCCAACAACTTGGCTTGTTGGATCTAAAATATCACCTGTTGTTCGGTAAACACCATGTGGAGTATTAATAGTAGTGGTCTTTCTTCCATCATCATTGGCACTTGTATTGAATATATCTTTTTTCTTTGAATCACCATATGATGTATCGGATGAATAAACACTAAATGAAGAAATAGCAAATACTGTAGCTAAGATGGCTATTGCTACAGTAGATATTAAAATCAGCTGTAAACGCGACATATACGTATGATTCTAATTGGTTAGTCTAACTAATAAATATTAGCCTAGGCTAATCATTTTAGCGCAATCTATATTGCCATCATAGAAAGTCTTTTAAAATAAAGATCATGCCTTTTCTTTGTTTAGATTACCATTTAGATTACCACATTCTGTGTTTCATGCGTCAATTTAGCTGTGTGCAGTACATTTGCCATTTCAGATTGTTTATTCTCTACACCATTCAATAATTTGTTGGATCTTTGTGCTCATTTGTTGCAATAATTTCACACCCAATGCACTCGGTATATTATAGAGGTAGCTACCACAAGAACCTAAATTAGCTGCACATTGGGCTGATGGAATCCGATGGGGAAGATATTACATTGACTTTCTGCTAAATAGCAATAATAGAAGCCAAATGCATAATAAGCTAAAGAATACTCTCCGTTAATATTTTATACTTATAAATTCATTATTATCTTGACATATCGTCTCATATGCAAATAAAATCATATGTAAATGATAACTTGGAAAACCAAGAATTATTATTAACGATGGATACCATCTCTCCAGTATGGGCTAGGAGATTAGAAGAAAGCAAATTGCTTCCTCTATTATCTCTTAGACGATTGCAATTGTATGTTGAACTTAAAGATACTTCAAAATGTGTAGTTGGAGAAGCATATGGTTTTTCATCATCTTATGTATCTAATTGCAAACTGTGTTCTAAGATTGCTTGGAAGTTTATGTTTTACTTTATGATTTGCTCATATTCAAAGTTAGAAGGGACCAAAAAAGAGTTTGTAAAACATTGGGGGGAAAAACATCATTATGTCTGCCGACAGTAATAATATTGACTGGAATGAAGTAGTAAAGAAAGAAGCAAGGGGAATTGATGATGCTGACTTTGGAGAAGTTCAATTGACAATTGGAGATGCAGTTATTACAGAAAAAGGCATCACAGATAAAAAAAGATTTTACTTGCCCAAAGACCTTGTAGATAAATTTGATGGGCATACTCTATGGTTTAGAATCACAGAGGATGAAGCATATAACATATATAGGGATATTGAAGAAATCTTGTAAATCAGAGTATTACTGTAGTAAACCTAGACTTTCAAGAAATCAATAATCAAACTCCTTAAGTGAGTGAAAATATTGAAAAACATATTTTTACAGTTTCATATTTGAGACATCTGAAGGGCTTCAAAGAACTACTAACTGCAGCGGTTGACGATGACGACGATGGTACTCCTACAGCATCAACAACGCCATATTTTGCTACACAAAAGCTTCCACTCCCATTTGAGATACTGAAAAACAAAGGTTTCAACTTTACCCACTATGAAGAACACTAGATTAGCCTAGCAGGCAGCTCCCTACTCCTATCTTATACAGATATGTAAAAAATGGGTAAAGGAGTTTGCCTTTATTACATATCCACTCGAGTTACTCTATATATATCGTAGTCTTCCCATGTGATTATGGGATCTGCCTGTATAGCACGAGGTAGGCTTGAAGCTGTTATTTGTTGAGCGGTAAAGACTAGAATTTGTGTTTTGCCTATTTTTGACAGACCAAATAAAGTGCAAAAACTCTCATTCGGAGCTAGTAACGCTATAATCTCACCGGGTTTAAGTTTGAGATTATTTGGTTTGTCGCTAGGAAGTTGTACCAGTGCAATACAGGCTTTGTCAACAGAAGAAGCATAGTTTATAACACGATTTACCACGCCTGTAACATAAATGGCGTTTTGGACCGGTTGTTGTGGTTTTGGTGTTGCACGTGATGGTCCCTGCCCTTCTACATATTGATGTATGCTACTTATTCCAATCAATGATGCTGTTACTAAGAGTACCATCACAGATACTGAAGTTTTTCCTAACATGGTATTAAGACTGTCATGTAGTATATAGTTATACTGAAGAAACTTACTAAATCGTTTGATTAGGCCTTTCTTTGAAAAAGAAGAAGAAAGATATTAATTATTAATTAAGCATAACCCTATCACAACTATCTGCTAATAGTATTAGAAAAATCACAATATGATGGATATGATGTATATGATGTTCTCGTATGGTAGTGTAGTTAAACATTTGGAACTATACTATATGTATATGTATTTCTGGTAGACTGTCAATTTTGGTGATGCATCAGACTTGAGAAGAAATTAGTCTTGTCTATTTGAGTATCATATCTATCATATACATCAGATAGCATTGCTAAGATAATCCATAGCTGGCTAATGGATGGCTAATTAAGATTGGTGCTACTAATATGCTTGAGCAAAATGAACAACTAAACCAGTGACTACTTATTCATCACCATGGTTCTCCTGTACCAAATTATATACCGCCTAACGTATATTCTCAATAAGAATAATTGAACGCTTTATTTTATGATACTGAAATACTTTGACCTAGCCTCACTGTAAACAGCGGAACGGCTGACGCATCTACTCTTAAACCAGGCGATTATTCAGCGTTTAAGGTGTCATTTTTTAACTTTTCAGGTAAGCTTGAACTTCCAGACCATTATACTCTGGTAGCAGGTGGACAACTTGAATAAGCCTTCTCATACATTTTATTTAGTATTATTACCTCTTTAGGTTAGCGATAAAATCAATTTGAAATAGGTCTTCCATGATGTAAAAATGGATTGAATCCAAGATTACCTGTGCACCAAAAGAAAGATACGCTATTCCTGATAAAATGTCATTATGCATAATCACAGTTCTCTAGCCTCAATAAGTGTAAAGTCTCCTCTTTCTTCATCTACATACATTTCAAATCCCTCTGTTTTTATTATACACGTGGTTGTAGGATACCGTGACATAATCTGATATACTACGACCTACCCTTTATCTTCCCATATATCCAATATCCTGCTCCAATAATGATTGCTAAAATAATTATGCCTACAATTACAGGAGCTAACACCTTAATAAGAAATACAACTATTGCAACGATTATTATTAATACTATTACTACAATAATTATGGCTCCTATACTTCCTAATGCACTCATATTCATCTAAATACATGTCATTGCATGTTTAATAGCTATGCTATGACACGTCTTCATAAACTGAATGTGAAATCTTAATTGACTTCAGCCAAAAGATTATGAAGATTTAAGGATAATTGGGATGTTATTAGAAAGGGATTTGGAGCAATAAAATATCTTAATGAGCCACTAAGCTTTGGTTAAAACTGATAAAGAATCGTTATTATATGCTGTCACAATTCCCTAGCCTCAATAAGTGTAAAGTCTCCTCTTTCATCATCCGAATATATGTCAAAGCCTTGTTTTTGTATTTCATCTCTGAGATTGGATAACCTTCCTTTCATAGATTTTGTTGTTTCAGCAATTATCAATATCCCATTGGTTACAAGGCATCTTTTAGCTTCAGTAACATATTCCGACCAATTCTTACCCATCAAAGACAATGAGAATACTGCAATGTCCAAAGCCTCATCAGCCAATGGAACTTTTTTCATATCGCATGCTGTTACCTTGTCATTTATCGCCACATGGTCAAAGCTTCACCACAACCAAAATCTCCAATTTGCAGCCTAGGAGATAGTTGTTTGATCCTTTTAATTATTTCTTCATATGGAATAACACTCCAACTCTTTCGTGCTTCTCTATACTGTCTATGATATTCTTCCCACTCTCTTATTCGTTGCTCTATTTGTATGTGGGTTAGCTCTACTTCAAGGTCTCTTCTGGTAACACTTGATATTTCTCCTTGTTCTAGCCTTTCTAACCATTTTACTGCTTCTAATGCTGCTTGTTGTGGTGTAACAAGATTCTTTTCCGGGAGCCTGCTTCCGTTCAAATTCCTTCATTCTTGCTGTTAAAGCCATGACTTTTTCATAGCTATGCTATAGAATCATCTTTGATTTTGTCAAGATTTCTCAACGATTGGTTTAATTCTTCTAGGTCCTCTACCGTGGTCTGTATATCGGCACCTTGCCTCTCTAATTGGTGAACGTCAAGGAATGTCAAATATGGCTCTACTTTTTTAAATAATTCAGCTTTCTCTGAATCCTTTTTACGCCGATATGTTGAACCACTATGTCCAATAAACCATTCAGAATAATGCTAATTATCTGCCTATTCTCTTAATTCCAATGATAAAAGCTAGAGCACACTCTTTTTCTATAACTTATCTTTTATCAATGGCTGTTGGGCTTCAAATGCAAGACGTGTGGTTTAAAATTTGAAGAGAAAAAGCGTTTAGAGATTCACAAGCAGGTGCATGGTAGGAAACCCAAAGTAACAGAGTATGGTAGTCCAGAATTTAGTCAAGATAGATTAAGAGGCTAGCCTTGTCTTTTAGCATCATTATTATTATTCTAATAGTATTACCATTTTCTTGCTTTATCCAAAAAATCATATTATTATCAAGTGGATATGCGTCAAAAAGCCAGCCAGATGTCATAGTCAATATTTCACTGCTCTATGTCTACTGTTCATTTCTTGTTCATATCCATTCTAATTGGGAATAGTTCTATCCATTGTAATAGATATGTCATGATAGCCAGCTAATAAATACAAGAATTTGTTGATTTATAGACGTTAAAAAATCCTTATTCTCGCTAATACATGATAAGATAAATTCTACTTACATAGGTAGCACAATCCTTATTGCAATGACTTTTGTAATGTATTTTGCGTATAGTAGTTGCTGCAATACTATATTGGCTGCTCCGGATGGAGTTATTCAGCTTGGCAGGGTCCATTCTATCCTGCAAATATGAATAATTCTTCTGATTGGCTAAGATATTATGCTTCAGTTTTTGACTATGTAGAGATTGATTCTTCTTTTTACAGGATGCCCAATAGCTTTATGGTTAAAAATTGGTACAAAAAAACTCCTGAACACTTTAGATTTACAGCTAAATTCCCAAAGTCCATTACACATGATAAACGGCTAAAAAACATTAGCAAAGAATTAGAGTATCTCCATAAAGCTATGTTACCACTTAAAGATAAGACCCTTGCATTACTTATACAATTACCACCATCATTAAAGATAACTGAAGGGATAGAGAATATGAGACAACATCTGGTTCCTCAATTGGATAGCAACAATTTTAGATATGCAGTAGAGGTTAGAGATAGGTCATGGTTTCAAGATTTAGCATACAACTTTTTTGCTGATAATAATATTTGTATGGCATGGAGCCAGCTTGCAGAACTAAGAACACCTCCAATAGCTACTACGGATTTTCTGTATGTTAGATTTATTGGTGATAGAACTATCAATGAAAAGGATTTTGGAAAAATACAGAAGGATAGAGTTATAGAAATGAAGAAATGGTCTAACAAACTTAAAAGAGTAATCACGGAGCAAAAAGGAGCAAGAGAAAAAAGTATCAACCTTGCAATAGTATCAGCCAATAACCACTATGCTGGCTTTGGACCAGAGACTGCTAATATATTCAGAAAGATGATTGGTCTACCATCCATAAATTGGCAAGATGCTAAGAGGAAATACGATAAGCTAGTTCAAACAGATAATGCTATGATTCCCACAGAGCAAAAATCACTTTCTGATTATTTGTAGGTAGCTTTTATCAAATCATATGCCATTATGAACTAAGCCAATAAGAATTTATTCAAAAATACCTAATA
>JBJMFM010000094.1:0-12542 GCA_045808425.1 Nitrososphaeraceae archaeon
TACTGTAGCAGCATAGTACTTTCGCCTTCGTGTTACATATTGATGACGATAGTTCTGTTTCATATTTAGTTAAATCATCTATTTTATTTATATTAAAGAATAAGCCCATATCTGAAATTACGCTGCCTTTATAGATACCAGATCAGATACGCGAACTTCTAATTAAAAAGATATAACGATATGGTGCATTCTTGGCTATTACTCTCCCACATATTACAGCTGTCCCTCCGCCTTCCCCTGTTCAATTGTCAGTATCTTTTTGATAGTTTCATCAGTCACGATATTGTCAATTAATATGTCTTTTATTTGTGGCTCTAGGTTTTGTCGTTGTTGTTTTGCTCCTTCTGCTGCTGCATCAAGCGCTCTTAACGCCCAATTGAACATTATTCCTTTATCGATTATACGTAAAGAGCTGCGAACGACTAGTCCTAGAGATGTTAGTTTGTATTTTCCGCTAGTCCTCAATATTAAACCGGCTTGTTTTAAGGCGGCCATGCGCTGGTAAAATTGTTTGCGTGTTATTAGTGGTGGTGCTAATTGACCTAGCGACGTATTATCAGTTCCATTTATGCCGCTGTTAGCTACTCTTTGAAATATTACAAGTGCTTCTAAAGAGTTAAGTGCTTTTAGAATCTGTACGGATAATTTCATATCTGACATTATTTGTTGTTCTTGTTGTTGTTCGCTTGTCCGCTGTTCTACCGCTGACGCTATTAAATTAGTACTACTACTACTTTCTTCTTCTCCCTCATACCAGTAACTATCGCTTTGTATATTTTTGGGAATCCCACCCTGTCGTTTGACTTTACTTCTCTTCTACATTATCTACTATTTCTACCAGGTATATATACTTTGTAGAAAACGTATAGAATATATACTGGAGAGAACATTTCTTAAATGTGGACCAAAAAGAATCAATAGAATTGAAGTCTATAAAGGCAAGTGACCAAACACATTCAAGACTAGCAAAATTAGGGACTGTAGGCCAGACGTTTGAGGATGTCATAAAGTCATTATTAGATGAACATGACGAAAGACAAAAATCCAATCTAAAGTCTAAGAAATGAACTATAATTAATATAATAATGATAATGACGGCCGCTTATGGTCTAGAGCAAACCACAAGGGGTCTGTCTCTACGCACATACACGCCTCCTATTGTGCTAATTTTTAATAATGTAACAAGAAATTGGCCTGTATATCATGATAATGATGTGCCTACTCACGTTACAACCTACATAGCTAGATAATTAATAATTAATTTACATAGGTAACAGATGACGGTTTAGCGATACCGCTGAATAGTATAGTGTAGCATAGCCGGATATGATTAACCTAGCTGCAGCTTTGTCTTTGTCAATCATGTTGTTATTATTAGTAGTTCTATCATCATGTAGGATTGATAATAAATCAATATGAATAATACATGTACAAATGAATGATGCGTATTCTTGGATTATATCTGAAATTACAGTTACTCCGGCTTCCCTAGCTTGTCTGCACGTTGAATTAACATCTTTGTCATAATCATTACTCCAACAAACTCATGCGTTAAACTATAGTAAGCTTTTTTTGATTGTACGACTACAATTGAGCCTTCTTTTTTGTATTTGTCTATATCAATACTGGTATTTGTTATACTATTAATGACATCTGCTACGCAGTGATAGTGGGGTAGGATGAGAATTATTTCATTTAATGATTCTAGGGATCTTTTGATATAATTTAAATATGCATATTCCAGAGTAGCAAGGTCAGAATATAAAATTAAATTGTGATCTCCATACTTAGTTTGTGTAATCTCTTCCACAATACCACTTTTATCCATGTATTTTGAGCTATCCTTTTCCATTTTTTACTATTACATTTGTTAAGTGCCAGAGCAATTTAAATTCCGTTAAAAGATTATGGCAACCCAGAGATTATAAATGGTTAAGAAAGGAATAGATATCTTAAATAACAGTTGATGCATAATAGAACTAGATGGATTATTCTAATACTTGTGTAAATCATCATAAAATCGTCAATCAAGGAATTGTTGGAGTCAAGTCCATATCTACCTACACAGTTAAGTAAGAAAAGTTGAATAAGACTGCCTCATGCGTTCTCTGTTGGTTACATGGCGTGGTATTTTTGTCCGCTTCTGAATTAAAAATATTTAAATCAAGAAAAAATTAAATATATTTAAATAAACCCAGTTAATTATTCCGCGTCTATGCCAAATTTGGTATGGCCATTTTTATAACCTTTTGTCTTAGTATTATTGCTAATGCTATTGAAACAATTGAGAATGCTACTGCAGATATGAATATCAGGTTAAACGATGCAGCTGATGGGAAATATCCTACTATTCCATGAATATTCAATAAGGATTGATGTGTCTGCATATACATTCCTGCTAGAGCTGGACCTATTGCAGCGCCTATTATCCTCATAAGGCTACTCATTCCTAGCGATATGCCACTAAATTGCCTTGGTGTAGACAAAATGATCACGTTCATAGCTCCTACGCTAGTCAATGATAATCCAGTAGATAGAATTGCAAGGTTCGTTGATACTGATAGCTCCGTTGTATGGAATATAAGTAAACCTGTGAAACCTGCAGTAGTTATAAAGGTACCGCATATTATTGGCTTCAGTGAACCTAATTTGGATATTATAAATCCAGAGGTTGGACCAAATACTAAAAGTATCAAGGCAAATGGTAGCTGTACTTTTCCTGTAGTAATAGCATCCTCTCCGAATCCAACTGGCTCGGGATTTCTTACAAGTATAGGTATCGTCTGAAAAACCATGAACATAGATAACCCAACAAGCATTATGATCAAGTTGGCAGGAAGTATAGATCTATTGAGCATTAGTCTAAAGTCTACTAATGGGTATTTGGCTCGCCTTTCTATTACTACAAATAGTATAAATGAAATAATTCCCAAGGTAAGAAAAGGTATTAGAGCTTGAGCTGAAGAATTATTGTTATTCTTCATTGTATTATCGTAACTATTAGATATGATAGAAGTCGTACTATCGTTGACCCCAGATGTTTCCATGAACGTCAGTACTAGCAGAAATGATGCAACAGTAGCAGCTAGTGTTATTGCACCTTTCACATCAATTTGATTTGATAGTTTTTCATTGCTACTGTTACTGCTCACTTTTTTTGGCTGATTGTTATTCTTAGTATTATCAATATCATTATCCCTCTCTACGATTTTTGAGCGCTTTTGTGTTTGCTGTTGATATTGTTGATCATCCCCCTCGTTCACATGAATAAAACGCTGAATTATTAGAAGAAGAGCAATTGCAACCGGTATTATTGTAAAGAATGTAGTCCGCCAACCATAATTTTCAATTATAATTCCTCCCACGGCTAATCCAATCACCGCACCAGATGCAAACATAGAAGTGATTATTCCTTGGCCAATTGAAATTTTTTCTCTTGGAAACTTGTCTCTTACGATACCAAATGCAATAGGAAACATCGACATGCCTATTCCTTGGATTGCTCTCGCAATTAGCATAAAGTATATGTTGGAAGATAAACCAGCAAAACAAACACCTAGAGCATAAATTACCATTATGATTAACAGAATTTTCTTCCTTCCATAGATATCTGATAGCTTGCCAGCTATTGGAGTCATGACAGCACCTGATACAAGGTACGCAGTAAGAATCCATGAAGACATGCTATATGACACGTCAAAGTCCTTGATCAGGTCTGGAATGGCAGGTATTAACATCGTTTCAGCATACATTACCATAGTTGCAATGCAACTTAGTATAGCTAGCACTTTCCACGCAGAAGCAGGAACGCTCACTGAATTAGATGAAGAACGAGAAGAAGAATGTAAATTAGAGGCTGAGTCGTTGCCTTTACTAGTATTCCTAGTATTTTTGTAACGTAGTAGCTTCATTTCTAAGAACTTTTTCCTTGACAATTAATTTTTATTTTTTCTTTTCTTTGTTGATGTTAACGTAGTAGGAATAGTTGTAGTAGTAGCAGTAATGGTGGTAGCACTAGGGGGAGAAGTATCGATAGAGCTCTTACCCATTGGCTCTACCACTATTGTAGTATTATCCGCTGTAGCACAACCAACATCGAATTCAACTCTAAGATTTTGCCATATCTTATCTAAAACATTTCTCATTATGAGGATATTCTCTTCTGATATGTCTTTTACAGAAACTTGCCTTACTTTTGTTGCACACTCCACCATCCTATCCCATAATGCGTCTGCTTTTTCTGTACGATAAATTCTATTATTTCGTCTATCAGATGAGTCTACTCTCCTCACCAATAATCCCACCTTTTCCATTTTATCTATAATTGGTATGAGAGTAGGACCTTCCAATCCCAATTTATCAGCAGTCTCTTTTTGAGTCAGACCATTTTGCTTCACAAGCATCACAATTACCTTCCATTGACCAACAGTGACACCTACCTTCTCACGTAATTCCAAGTCAAGAGACTTGACAAAAGCTCTTGCTGTTCTATTAACTAGAAATCCAATGCTATTTTCAAAGTCATATTCTTGCATATTAGCGATACTAATTATTAGGATGCTAATTATTAGTATTTAAATATTTAGCGAGCTATGTTTAGACATTTAACAGGGTTCTTACATACATATATTTACTCCTGTCACAATTAAAAGCCCTTTCTGATTATATGCGCTACTAATTTCAGATAAGCCGGGGCAGAATTTTCTCCAAAAAATGCTTTGACATGAGGCCTATAAATAAATAATATATTATCATCACATTTAATGGCTATACCCTATTATATCACCTGCCATTCCTGAGATAACTGAGTTGGCAGTAGTGCTGTTGTTATCGCTAATAGATGCGTTAAACATACTTCCAGTGGTAGTTGAAATTATCTGAATTGCAATTCCTATTAAAAGCAATATTATTGTGATACTCCATGCCCATTTTTTCCTTTTAATAAGCCATAAAAGATTACAAGGTATCCTATTCCAATTACCAACAATATGCTGCCTATTGCAGCTGAAATGCAATCAAAGAAAGTGCGCTTAGAAGTAACAGGATATCTCCAATTATTGTCAGTATAGCTATTATTGTAACTCCCAGAGGTCTAGTTGACTTTTCATTTTATAATTTATTCTCGATAATAAGAATCTTATTTAATTGCAAATATAATATGATCAGATCAAGATCATATATTACTAATTTAATAAAATTAATTAACTCTGCTTGCATGCCGTGTATGTTTTTGTAATTCCCAAGAAACATTAGATATAGAAGATCTATCTCTTTCGTATACTGTGTACTATAAAAAATCCTGATTCTTCAATTTTCACTTAGTCTTTTAGCTTCATTCACTAACACTTAGTTTTTAGAATTGTCTATTAAACTCCCTAAGAGATAGGATTTGTGGCTATTTGATAACATTATCTTGTTATCGAGATGTCCTAGTCATATATGTTTCACTCATCAACTTTGAGCTTAGCTCTTTCGAGCTACTGATTGGTAAACTAAATGAAAATACCGCGCCCTTACCATCATTGGCAGCATAGTTATTATTATTACTATTACCATCATTATTATTATCCTCTACCCAAATCTTTCCCCCATGACTTTCAATTATATTTTTAGATATGAACAATCCCAAGCCGGTACCAGATTGTGACTTTGTGGCAAACTTTGTAAATAACCTTGGTAATATTTCAGGGTCTATGCCGCTCCCAGTATCTTTTACAGTAACAATAACTTCTTGATTACCGGTATCCTTTCTGTCATTGTCATCACTCCTTTTTTTGCTGTCCACAATAACAGTTATAGCGCCTGCTTTTGTAGATTTAATAGCATTATTTAGAAGATTCGAAATTACTTGGCTAATCCTGTCTTTATCAGCATCCACAAAAATGTCATCTATATGTTCGTCTTTTACTGACGTCCCATTTGAAATGAATTCTAATTTTATATCTTTATTTTCTCTTATGATCTGATCTCTAAAATCTATAATAGTATTAAGTATGAGGTTGTTAAGACTGAATCTTTCTTTCTTTATGAATAATGATTGTGTTTCTATTTTGGTAACATCCAAAATGTTCTCTGCAAGTCGGCGCAGCCTTCTCGCATTTCTAATTATAACATCTATTAGTTCATCTTGCTGTTGTTGTTTTTGCAATTGTGCCTCCCGTGATATGCCATACACATCTCTACGTAATCCTAGCTTTCTACTGCTTCTGAGATGCTCAGCTAGGCTAATGATTGGTTGGATAGGAGTTTTTAATTCATGAGCCGCCACATTGATAAATTCTTTTTGCATCTTGTCATGAACAGTTAGTTGTTCGTTGGCTAATGCAAGCTGTTTGTTTGATTCATCTAATTCCCTAGTCCTTCTTTTCACTTCCGTGTCTAATGAGCTAGTCCATTTTATAAGAATTATTATCAGAATAGATATTGCAGCAATAGTACATCCAAGAAGCATAAACATCTTTGAATTTTCGCTGGAGAGCAACCCCTTTACCTGAGACGTGATCTCGGTGGTTGGCGTCACTACTTGAATGAAATAAAGGGGTTCGCCATTTACAAATATAGGATATTGGGTATTTAATCTCTCACCTCTACCATAATCGTAAACTGCAAACCCGGCATTTCCAGCTAGTAGATTACGTGTCAGATTGTTTAAGACTGGGTTATAATGTGTAAACTGTTGGGTATAATCCCCAAAAAAGTTCTCACCTACAAATGTCCTGTTCAAACCATTTGCTAGCATTGTACCATATTTGTTATACGCTACCAAGAACTGTGTATTGATGTCCCCACGACTTCCATACTGTGAGAAAAAGGGTACAGAAGGTATTGATGTTGCAATTAGTCCCATATATTGACCAGTCTCTCTACTAATTATTGGATAGGACATGAAAATTGTGTATGTGTCCTGCCTATCGAATCCATCAGAAAATACGGGTTTTAATGTAAGCCTTGTATTCTCAACCCAACCCCTGAACGAATAATCTGCGCCCAAGTTAGATTGTGAACCTGACTTAGAATAGCTTATTGTCAAAATATTATTTTTGTCTAAAACAAATAGTCCGTCAATAATGCCCTTAAATTGGGCGTATTTTTCACCCACCATTTTTTTTGCATTGTCGCTGTAAGTACCTTGCTGTAGATACAGGGAGTTTGCTAATCCGTCGAGCATACTAACTACTAAATTCATGTCTGAACCTATATGCATAGAGATGGCTTGTGTGGATATTATCTGACGCTGCTGGTGTTGCAAAAATAGATTTTCCTTAATGTCGTGCTCGGTGATATTTTGGATATAAACTAATAAACCAAATGAAAATAGAATAATCAAAATTATAGAAATGATGCCTATTTCACGTATTCTCTTAGAGAAGATGCTCATGTCACTGTAGGATCCTAAGTCTAACTACTAGTCAGAATCTAAAAAACTTTTGTTATTGTAAGCTTTTCTTTGTAAAGCACTGTATTTTCTAAAACATATAAAACATAACAAGAACATAGTACTAACATTTAAGAGATACAAAAACTATGAATTTTGTTACATACTCTTCTATAAATCGATGTTGTAGACATGTCTTGGCATATTAGTAAAATCCATGTCTAGAATTACATCAAAGAAACGAAGCCATTTAAAAGAAAATCCTTAAAAACTACATTTCGTAGTTTTAACTATTAAGAAGAATTTAAAACTTGTAGTATCTGCCTGTTTTGCAACAGCATTAGTATTCACTATAGTAGCTCATAGCTTTGCTCCTGCATCGTATGCAGCACCACAGAAAAAGAAAGTTACTCTTACAGGGCTGTTTGATAACTTAGGTGATCCACCCAGATGGTATAACTTTGTTCTCAAACCTGCCATCCAAGAAATGGGAGTCAAGCATCCAGACTTGGACATTCAGCTAGACTATAGGCCCCTTCCGTACCAGAACGTACATTCTGCATTTCTACAACTCTTGGCTAATAAAACTAATCTTGACATCATAGACATAGATCCATCGTGGCTTGGCGAATTTGCTCAGAATGGTCTCTTGACGGATATTACGAATTTAGCGCGAAGTTGGGGACAGTTAGATGACCTATATCAAGTATTCCTTCCTCCTGCTACATATAATCATAGGTTGTATGCCCTATACGTAATTGCAGACATAAGGGCTATGTGGTACTGGAAGGATCTATTAAACCGAGCAGGTGTTGATGCAAATTCACTAAAGACCTGGGATGGATACATTTCCGCTGCAAAGAAGCTAAATTCTGTACTTAGGCCTCAAGGAATAGAAGGAGTACATCTTGTTGGAGCTAGTCATTCTCCTGACATAGAGTTTTACCCTTATTTATGGATGCTTGGAGGAGATATTCTCAAGCAAAAGAATGGACATCCCACAAAGGGCATTTACTATTATCCTGCTTTTAATGGAACTGAGGGAGTGAGAGCGCTCAGCTTTATCAAAGCACAAATTGATGCAGGTATAAAGCCACAGAAACAACATTTCTGGGGAAAAGAGTTCCTGGACCGGAAGTTTGCAGTAATGTCAGAAGCGGTACAAAACCATGTAAGAAATGATTATAATGTGACTACACCCCAGGAGGCGCGGGAATTTGAGCAGAAAGTTGGTATGATACCAATGTTTCCTGTACCTGATCCAAGTTATGGGAGTGCTACTTTGTTAGGCGGATGGGAACTGGGTATTCCTCAGACATCCAAGCACAAGGATTTGGCTTGGGAATTGATTACAACAATGTTAGAACCTAAGATTATAACACCTATGCTGCAAAAATATGGGTTACTTCCAACGAGAGTCTCAATAGGAGAAGGCCCCTCATCAATAGCAATCAATTCGTCGATTCCATATTATCCTGAGTTGGTTTCTATGATAAAAATAGGTCAAACTAGGCCCAATATCCCAGAATTTCCTCAGATATCTAGCAATATAAGACAAGCAATAGACCAAATTTATAATGGCACTAATCAACCAAAGCAAGCATTAGACGAAGCTGCGGCTAAATCTGCAAAAATCCTAGGCTGGTAATGCTAAAAAATGATATCGTCAGATCAAAGTGAGAGAGAATTTGCTTTACGATCCTGCTATTTCCCAATATTATATTATTGCATATTTTAGATCACGAAGAAAAAATGTCCATGACACAGTGCGCATTATACTTACTCCACTAATCATCTGCTTGTTATAGAGTGTAAAGGGAATCTTATACAAAAGATGACTCAGGTTCAGAAATGGTCTTATCGAATGGTTTCATCGTATTTGGTAGTTGTTCTATCAAATCAGTTGCAACCATATGCAGTCCTACTCTTTGGTAAGCTAAATCTCCTGCTATCCCAGTAAGATAAACGCCTGCAATTGATGCAGAAAAAGGATCTAATACTTTTGTAAGCAATCCTGCTACTACGCCAGAGAGCACATCACCGCAACCAGCTACAGTCATTGCAGGGGTAGTTCTCTTGATCACAGCTATATGTTTCTGCTGCTGCACCTGCTGTGTATACTTACCATTACAAATAATATTATAGTATCCTTTGAGAATTATTGTGATGCCGTACTTTTTCGCTACACGGTATACATTTAATGCTAGTTCCTTCAATGTAGTTTTTGTTCTTGGTGTTGTCGTTGCATCCATCGTCCTACCACAATAATCCTCCTCTTTTTGAAATAGTCTTTTATACTCTCCTAAGTGTGGAGTAACAATTGTATTAGTTCCAGAGATATCTTCAATAATTTCTGGTATAAGAGCAGAAGCATCTAAGAGTAACTTTGATCCAATTTTTTTCAATTCTGTTATGATATATAGCAAAGAGGCTGGCTTTGCTATATTCATACCCATTCCTATAGCGACAACATCTGGCTTTTTGGGTAGTATATTTAACAGGTATTTGGCAGATCCTATGGTGAATTCATCATTAGGAAATGGCAATGCGATGATATTTGGGGAAAAAGACCTAAGGGCTGCAACATTTGACTTTGGAATTGCTGTATAGACAAGGTCAACCCCCGATCGCAAAGCAGATAAGGTGCTAAGCAATGGCGCCCCATGATAGATTCCACTTCCGCCAAGGATAAGGACAATTCCATTATCTCCTTTTCTTGAAGATACGAGACGAGCAGGCAATATCTGTTGGATAAGATCTGGTGTAACTGATATTGTTTTTCTTTCATTCATAGCATATATATTGCAATAGCAATTGGAATAAATTTTGTTATTGTTATTTCATTTTGCACTTGTTCATTATACAACACTATACTGAGTTTAAATTTGCAATTGATCGCATTTTCTTGTTTGTATGTTTCTTTTTTTGTTATTTGGAATTTCCTTTGTAAATATCATATACTTTACTCTTTTGGGATGATAATAATAGACTGAATCTCTATATCGAGCTGCAAAGCATTAAACTCTTCTGTTATACCTAATTCATATAAATTGATAACAATCCTCTTTTGCTCTGGAGCTGGCCTGTTGTTATGAAATGTTGTTGCTGGTTTTTTGACTTATTCGCTCAATCTTTCCTTCTAACATTACATAATAATAATATGAATAGGTTAATTATATAACATTGATTAACATAGTCAATTGACTTTATAAGAAAACAATTGTGTTGGAGTTATAGATTAGTTAACATAAATGAATATAATACCTTGCATTGAAATCCAAATTGTTATATTCTGCAATTTTGTTGACTATAATAGAGTTCAAAAAATTGTCATCAACTTCATCTCCAACATCAAAAACAGAATATCCGTCTAGATTAATTTTAGCCAGTTGGACAGACAGGTTCATTGCTTGGTTAATAGATTTTGTCATCATTTCAATAGCTCTTGGAGTAATCTTTGCTGCAGTATCTTTTCCATTTTGGTTTGATACCGACATGCAGGGGGCGTATAAAAGTCTGGAACCTTTTCACTACATTATAACAAGTCTTGTATTCTTTGTATATTGGACTTATTTTGAATCAACTACAGGTCAGTCTATAGGCAAGAAATTATTGCATATAAAGACAACAGATTTAATATCAGGACAAACTGCTAATCCTAAAGCTGCTGCGATAGAAACTTTCGGTAAGGCATTCTTACTTCCACTGGACTTGATTTTAGGATGGATTTTTACAAATGACAAGAGGCAGAGGATTTTTAACAGAGCAAGCGATACAATTGTAATAAAGCTAAGACAAGATTCTGTGTTATCTCAAACAATATAGGTTATTTAAAAAATTAATTTTTATGTCGCTTTTAAACGTACACGTATACTGGCTTTATCTAAGTTGACTCATCAATTGTCCTAGGAAGACTTCTCAGTCAGGTCCGTAGATAGATAACTGTGATACATTGGTAACAATAAGACTTGAAGCATTTTACTACCTGTGCAGCATGGTCTATTTGTATATATTAACAAAGCATAGATTGATAACATTAAGAACATATGTTACAAAGAGGTTACAATATCTTAATTATAGGAGCTACGATGCTAATTTTAGGTACAGTCATTTCTGCATTTTGGGCTGGCTCTTTTGCTAGTTCCTTTCTTCGTCAAGGTATAATTTTGAGGAATGTTGCCATTCCTCCATCTGGATTCACCAGCAGTACAATACAACTAACTGACATCACTCATCCAATAGCATTGCAAGTACATTTTGAATCTCACAGTGGTGGTAGTAGCAGTATCGGTTGTCAGAACGGACAAACATCAAATACCACTACTAGTAATAATATGGGTCTAAGAGAAGTGGTAAAAGATCCATCTGGTAAAATACTAAGTTAAAATACCTTTTCAAAGCAGTTCTTTACAACATTATACTCAAGGAACATATTACTCTGATGATTTTCAAATTTAGGTTCTAATCTAGTTAAAGTAGGTCTGCTGTTTGGACCGGCTACTTTTGTAAATGAGAATAATCAAATCAATATTAAAAGACCCCTTAAAATGGATAATTAATGATACTTGACGCATGCCTAAACAAAAAACTAGGGCTGCAATAATAGCAGAATAATGTTCTAGATAACCACGTTAAGGATACTAAAAAGGTAAGATTAGCTAAATATCGTTAGCATTACTAACACCGCTTAAAAGATAAGATTAATTGTTACTGGTTCAGCGTTTTACGCCTACAATTCATAGTTGCATTTTTCGCTGCCTTCAGCCGGATTCTGCATGGCAATCCAAATCTATAAGTATTTATTGCATCTAACATCTTATATTTAGCAAAAATGGGAGATAATCTTAATCAACTAATTGATAAATTATATGAAGATTATAATAATTCGAATATAAATGAATTGCTTAGGCTAGAAGATAGATATGGTAATGATCTATTGTTAATGCTTTTGTAGGATCTTAACCTGCGCATCTTGTATATAGATTATCTGCAGATTATAAATAATGTTTGATAGAGGTTTTTTATTATTATAATTAATATACACTAATAATAAACAGCTGGACACTTCACCAGCTTTAATATTCTCAATAGTTATCTTAAATAAATCAGCAATAATAAACAGCATTAACTTCCTCAAGTCAAATATATAGATGATTGTATAATAGAA
>JBJMFM010000095.1:0-12305 GCA_045808425.1 Nitrososphaeraceae archaeon
CCGGTTATTTTATCAATATCATAGCACTAGCATTATCAAGTATTGAATATAATTCAGAGTTGAGAGAAATAAATCAAAGATTGAAGGAAAGCAATGAGAGATTAAGTGAAAGAGAAGAATTAATCCGTGTTCAATATGAAAGATTAAAAGAATCAGATAACATGAAAAATGAATTTATTAATGTAGCAGCTCATGAATTGCGAACACCTATCCAACCTATTCTTAGCTTGACTGAATCTATTCGCTCCAAAATAAAAGAACCTCAGCAACAGGAGTTACTAGATATCACCATTAGAAATGCAAAAAGGTTGCAACGCCTCACAGAAGATATACTTGATGTAACAAAGATAGAAAGTCACTCCTTGAATTTAAAGAAAGAGTCGTTTAATCTAAATGATGTTATAACAAATGTTATGGAAGATATAGTAGCAAACATTGCTCAGAAAAGCCACTATGCAAATCTTATAAAATTGGCATATCAGCCCCGTGATATCTTCATAGAGGCAGATAGAACAAGAATAACCCAAGTAATTTCCAATCTACTAAGTAATGCTGTTAAATTTACTGAAGCAAAGGTCAACAAAGAAGAAGGGAAAGTAAGAGGAATTATAAATATTGATGCTGAGAAGGTTGATGATAGTCGTCAGGCTATTGTCAGTATAAAGGATACTGGTACTGGAATAGATCCAGAAATACTACCAAGGTTATTTGAAAAGTTTGCTACAAAATCTTATCAAGGAACTGGATTAGGCTTGTATATTTGCAAGAGTATTGTAGAAGCCCATGGCGGTAAGATATGGGCTAATAATGGTGATGGCATGGAAAGACAAGGAGCTATCTTTACATTCAGCCTACCAATCAGCAAAGAAAACAGCAGCATAACACACAATAACAGTGAACTAAATCAGCTCGTGACAAAACAATGACTAATAATGGAAATACGTGAATATTGATTGTAGATGACGCATATGATATTACCTTAGCATTTTTTTATAGACATGTCCTTAGTAACAGCACTTATCTCAATTGAATTTTAGGAATAGTTGATTCTTCTATAACATACTACACATATATCCAGTGAATGGTCCGGAGGATAACAACAAGACTGTTATTATTAAAGAATTCAGAACTAGCACTAGAATACATGAGCACGATTTTATCTCAGTTAAAACTGAAGAACACACATCAATTATTTGTTGCATATGTGGTTCCATTTATTGTGAAAAGTGTGGTAAATTAGTGATACTATATGACAAAAACTATATGCAGCATAATATCTATATCGAGTAAATTAGCTGTCAACCCTGCGGATGATCAATAATCTTTATTACAATCAACCAAAGACTTACATATTCAAAATCTTGTAACTATTTAGCCATCAACTTAATTTAGTATCTGTGCTCTTACTCTTTTTACCAAATCGCCTATGGAAACAGGTTTTCGGATAAGACATTCCATATCTTCTTTTTGTATATCAAATGCTGTAATAAAACAGACCTTGACTTCATCATCTATTTTTCTCATTTCATTATACAATTCAAAGCCATTCATCTTTTGCATTTTAATATCGATAAGCGCCAAAGCATATGATTCCTTCTCCTTAAAAGCTTGTAATGCTAATAGCGGATCATTAAAAGTATCATCTTCAAAGCCATTATCTTCTAAACCTATAGCAAGGGCAAATGTAATGTGCGGTTCATCATCTACAAGCAAATTCTTTTCTTCCTATTACTCATTGTTATTATTACCCGATAGTCTATCCAATACCAGCCTCTCATTGTCATGATATCCTGGATTAAAAGGCTCCAAGAAAAGTAATAAACTTTATACTCATCGCTACTCATGATGTATTTTGTACCGTGTAATTAGTTCTCTAGTTGGAAATCTATCAAAAAGGTAGATAGCTTTTATCAAGATCCTTGTTTTGTGATATAGGACGGTTTGTGTTAGGCTAAAGTACAGTAATATTTGCTATGACATGCTATAATCAATTAATTATTTTTGGTAAATTATTGGATTTAAATATACTACTATCATTCTGTACTTCTAATGGTTAAATTGCAGATTCTCCTCGCTTGTTAGATCCAATATCTATTGCATCTTCTATGTCTGATATAAAGATCTTCCCTTCTCCAGCCAAACCACTACTGGTACCTTCTAAAATTTTATCTATTACTTTATTCGCTAGTGAATCATTGACTACTAATGCAATTGTAGCATTCACATTAAATTCTGGAGTATAATTTGAAGTTCCTCTACCAGAATGCATGGTGGGTCTTGGAACCTGTCCTCTCCCTTTTGAATCAAAATACGTTAAACCGCCCAGATCCAATTCCTTCAATGCTACAAAGACTCTTTCTAATCTAGCCTGCGGTACTATAGCCTCAATTTTTTTCATATAGGATGCCTATTGACTATTATTGAGTCTTTTATTAAAATATTATGTATTGCTAGTGTAATATAGATATATTTGATAATTTGATATGCTCCTTTTTAATATTCAGATTCACAGGTTAATTTCCACTCTAATCATTCCACAATTAGAAGGTTCCATTTTTTGATGCATATTTTAATCATTGATACAAAAAGCTATCTTTATATAGCGTTCTTAATTTGCTAAACTATTATTTTTATTTCTAATCTAAACACCATTTGGGTCTAGATATCAATTTAGATAAACATATTTAATGCCAATATGTGTTTTTATTTCCCATCACCAGATTGCATCTATTTGGAAAAAAAGAGGTTTTATACTGTGCTAACTGTAATGCAAAGCTCAAACATAAATACAAGCCACAAGCAGACTGGAACGTCCAAGGTCTATTATGTGCTGACTGCCATATGGAGAAGACTAAAGAATTTATTTTAAAAAAACAGGACGAAAAAAGGAGACTTGAAGAAGCTCCTCTTGAGTGCACAATCTGTAAAAAAGAGATTATTCTTGAAATTGACAAGAACAAGCCAAGATTGCAATGGAACATGGAATCGGGAAGTATGTTGTGTAAAAATTGTTATGATAGCAAAGAAGCAGATTATGATAAAAAACTGAACTTCTGTGCCATTTGTAATAAAAAAATGGGTTTCATACGATATAATCCAAAGCCAAAGTGGGAGATCGAAGGACAGTTATGCAGAGAATGCTGGGATAAAAACAATCAAAGTAGGAAGTAAAAATGGATTTACTGAAGAAACATATATGTGAAACTTGTAATAGAAAATTCAGAAGAATTGAAGAGCTTATGCAACATAAACAAGTTACTCATGGAAAGGATCTGCTTTATGAGTGTAAAAAGTGTAATGTTACCTTTATAGGAATGGAACAAATGCGAGATCATGCAAAGAAATTTCATTCATATAATAAGATGAAATCAAGATAAATTAATAATGATTGATGATTATACTATACATCATATAAAAAAAGAACTACAAACACTCAAAATTTGAGAAAATAGTACAAATGCAGCATATATATTCATGAATACCTGATCGGCAATAATAATCCTGCTTTTAAAATAAGATGTCTAATATAGAGATCTATTCAATATATATTAGGCTAATCTCCTTATACTACTTTCAAAGAATGGCTTATTGATACTGACAATCGTAGAAATAGCTTTGAATATAATGATGTAATAATATTGTCTCATAGCAAGTATTATTATATGTAGCCATAAGAGTTAAGCTCTATTGTACAAATAAAAGAAGCATCCAAATAACAAATGCTCAAAAATAACATTTATAATATTGATAAGGAACTTGATTATCCTACGGTTAAAAATATACTATTAAAATCGCTTGAAAATGTAGAAAAAGAAGAAGCATTTAAGAATATATCCAATATCATGAATGATGTCGTATCTGATTCTAAAGGTAATGGTGATCCCAATAATGTCAAACTGTTTGCCCCGCCCGCATTTAAAGCTAAAAATCAGAAATACCACAGAATATCTAACATGGCGTCTTTTGATATTAAAGAGAGATAATTTTACATGTCAAATATGTCATACTAGCATCAAAGAAACCAGTGACAATTAAGATCACTGATTTTTAACGATAAGGAGTAGGTACTCTTAAAGCTTGATTTTAACACTATCTCCGTCTAGTATGGTTTCATAAACTATCTGATCATACGTCTTGATATGAGCCATAAGTTGACCTACATTTTCGAAAAATTTTTGCCAAGTTTGTGGCAAGGGTTCCATCTCTTGTGATGGAGTTAAGATAGGTTCTGTATATTTCTTTCCGCTGGTAACATCATACTTTGCACCATGAAAAGGACAAGTTACAGTATTTCCTGTTAAAGTACCCATTGAAAGTAGGGCATTCATATGACCACATCTGTCACTTATGGCATAGAATTTGCCACCTACATTGGCAATTAATACTTCTTTTCCATCAACTTCTACATGTTTCATCTTTCCATCTGAAATTTCACTTACCTTTCCAACTTCAACAAACTCGTTTTTGCCCATGTACTAATAACAGCAATAATGTGTCCTGATAGGCACTATTTAAGAGCAGCTGAACTCCTGCTGGTATCATATCAGCTGATAGACTTTCGTATGATTTAACATAATTGATATCGATCAACCTCTATTTCTTCTCACATACTAAGTTTTGAATCGGCAGCATTTTATAAAATGGAGTCAACGCTATCAAATGAAGAACACGAAGGAGGAAATGGTAGGCTACGAGCGCATAAAGAAAAATTTCCCCCTACTAACGATAATTACTTGTCATTAGGCTGGCCAGACCCTCGAGCCATATCAGGACATCAATCGATAATGGACTGGTATAGCGGATCGTCTACCGTTTCTCAAGATACAATCTCAATATCCGACATTATAATTGGCCACCTATTCATCAATCTACTGGATATTAAGCTGCCACCTGTTTTATACCCCGGTTAATGTATCCATAAATAATGGAGCATCATTTTTCTGAGATAAAAGTAAAAAATATCTGTGCATCAATCATAACCCTTCCAACACAGTAAACACCCCCTATTACAAATGTAAAACTGCTTCTACTATAACAAAAATAGGTATTTGAAGATAATGTAGGTATGAATAGACAGGCAACTCTGAAAAAGGAAAAGATGAAACATGGAGAAAGAGAAGCAGAAGGCGAAAAGGGATAATGAGTCAAATATCAACACTAAGCTCATTTGGAAAAGAAATATTCGATTTAACAGATTCTGCCATCGGAAGAGAATTAGCTGAATTACATGCATTAAGAATACAGCGTCGCAAATTGCAGGTAATATATACACAGGTTTTACCTAAGGTGGTACCTGGTCTTATTGGTGATTTACTTTCTCGTGAGATAGATTATGGGTCTGGTAATCCACCAATGTATACATTAGAAGTATTTACAAAAAAGGGAACAGATCAGAAGAAAGCTATAGGCTATATATTTCAAAAAACAGGCATGATACCTGCCGTATACGATAAAGGTACTCATTATGTCACAAATCAAAAGTTGACATTACAGATACTAAAGGAGATTTCTGATAGTGATGATGTATTGGAGATTACAGGTGAATACTCTGGTAGCTGTGGATCTATAGGACCTACACATGAGCGAGGAGACCATGCGTACGAAAGAGTACTATAATAATAGTAAAAACTAAAAACACGAGAATTTGAATAATCATTTAAAGGTTATTCTGCATCGCTAGCATTATCTGTCCTAGAGTAAATCTTCTCAAATGAAATTGGGGGCAGCAAGGGCTTTGATGTATAAAATTTAAGCTACATTTTTGAGCATTTATTATTTGGACAGTTCTTTTATTTGTATATAGGAGCTTTAACTCTTATCATATTTTATGGCTACTTTTGATTTTCGATGTAAAATCCCTCTTCTGATCTGAGCTTCTTCTCCCTCTCCCCTTACCTTGAGTATTCCCCACTCTAAATATTAATAATGTAACTACAAGTACGCACATGAATGATAAAAGAACCTATAACCAGATGCAAAAGCCAATTGATGATGATATTTTATATGAAATTATCGAATTATATGAATCTGAACCAATAATATTTCATATAGATAAAAACAAACAACAGCAGCATCTATGTAAAACTGTAAATAAAGAAAATAATAAGCACCTTATGCTGGTAATACCGACATAAGAAATATAGCAATAATTTTAGGTGTCTTCTAAAAAAGGGGTGATACTGCATTTGGGAAAAAAGCGCAGTAATACTAACATTTTGGTAGTTGATGATGAACAGGATATTGTTAATTTAATTAAACAATCATTAGAACCCAATGGATTTCAAGCATACATATTCATAGAGCCATCAGCAGCATTGGAACATTTCATCTCACATTCCAAAGATTACGATATTGTTATTTCTGATATTAGGATGCCAGGTATGAATGGTTATGAATTTATAAGAAATGTAAAAGAAAGCAATCCAAAAGTCAAGGTAATACTTATGACCGCTTTTGAGATTGATGACAAGGAATTCCACGACGTCTTGTCAGATATCAAGCTAGATGCATTTCTTCAAAAACCATTTCACATACAACAGCTAAATGAAGTAATAGAGAAAATCAGTCCCCAAGAGTGATTAATTTACAAAGATAATGAGTATTATGATAAGATCACAAGTGTTATATCATTTGTGTAGCAGTTTTTTGTGGTGGTTAAAGTATGGACAGTGGGGAAAATCAGACTATGAACTGTCATGTTAATGATGCTTTAGATCACATAAATCAAGCAGAACACGGCGCTCACTACATAATAATTTACCCAGATTTAGATACATTAAGGGACCTTTATTCTAACTATGTACACAAGCGAATCGAACAGAACAATGAAATTGTTCTTATAAATCCATTTTATGAAACTACTGATGTAGTTAGACAAGTACTTTCTGAAAAATACAGTCATGGTATGGATGATGTCTCTAAGTATGAAAAAGAAGAATCACTTCTAATTTCTGATTCTTTGGAAGAATACCTAGGTGATCAGCCGTTGATTTATGTTAAAAAGAGCTTGGAGAATTATACTAAAATGGGAAAGAATGGTGTTTCAGTTCTAGCCGACTTAGGTGCATACCGTCATAAATCCATGTATAAAGACCTTGTAGATTATGAAATATCGTTACCAACAAAATATGATATGCCTATTAAAGGATTTTGCTTGTACCATCAAAAGGATTTTGATGAATTCTCAGATGAGCAAAAGCAAAAGTTAATTGAACATCATGGCAAGGCTCTAAAGATAATAGAAACACAATAAAATTCCTTCATTTAGAGTTGCCCGCGCTTTTAGTAGCGTATTCAATATTTTCAATTATCTTCACTGTTTGCATGTAAGCATCGCCTTCTCCTACTATCTTACCTGTCCTTCTATCTATGGAAGTTGTTCCAGAGACAGATGCTTAGTTGCCAATGTGCACAGCTCTTGAGTAACCAACGATTGATTCCTAAGGTGAAGAAGTCGATATAGTTTTTATTTCATCCACAGTATATCATGAAAAAGCGCTAAGTATTTTATTTTATTTGTATTTTAGTGATTATAAAAATTAAGACTAACCTCTTAACCTGTCCTGACTAAATTCTGGACTGCCATATTCTGTTACTTTGGGTTTGCTAACATGCACCTGTTTGTGTATCTCTAAATGCTTTTTTCTTCAAATAGTAAACCACACGTCTTGCATTTGAAGGCCAATTACGGGATGATACTGGAGAGCATGAAGAAAAATCTTCACCTACTTGCATTAATTTAATTTCTAGCGATCAGCAGCTTAAAGAAAAAATACCCAGTACTACTGATATTAACGATAATAATAGTAGTAATGTAGGCTTGGAATCAAAAAAACAGAAGATAAAATTTACTCCAGACTATGAAGCAGGAGAACCAATATTTTGGCATGTTTTTGAAGAGTTATCAAACGACGGTGGTAATGGATTGGTTGATCATTACAAATTACATGGAAGACTGTTATCGACAGGAAAATTCTATGTTGGAGACTCAGTTATGATGATCTAGCACATAGAGAAAAATGGTAAAATAGAGCAGACTGGGGATTATCATATTTACAGAATAAAGGAGTCAGCTTCCCCAAACGCACAAGGTGGCGGTAAGCTAAAATGGCTGTAGATTATAGTACTTCTGATATAATAAAAAATAATGATGTAGTAGAGGGTATTTTTTCTTCAAGCTATACTGACAATAATGACAGCAGGTATGCGGAGCCACTTAAAACTATCTGGCCAAGAACAATATTTACTAGACACTAGGAAAACAAATACTGTTTACAGCACGTCCCTAGTGTACCAACTAGCTATAATCATCCCCATAATAGATAGACGGTAAATCATAAGTGTCTATAGAAAATAGTGGAAGCCCAGACAAGTGATTTCTCAAATGAAGAGTTTAGTAAACTTGTGAATGCTCAATAGATAACCCACAGGTTAAGGAATTTCTAACTAAGAAGTGCTAACTCTATCTACATGAACCAATAGTGCCTGGAAATAGTCAAAAAGAATAAGAATAAGAAGAATAGTTACATTCCTCAATTTATCATCATCCACTGTGTCCGTACACGACTTTACTTTTGTCTTGTTAAGTGCTTCAGAGCTTAATACTATATTTTCTTAGACAGTCCATTTCTCTTACTCAGATATTTTTCTACTCTCATTACTTTGAAATCGTAACCATGTTTCTTAGAATATCTAACGAAAACGGCTTTTGTAGAAAAGTATCAATCTTGACATCTGGCAATACATCCAAGAGCTCATTATCATTTATCTCGAAAGAGCTCATAAGTATTATCTTTACTTGTGGATTGATTTTCTTTACTTGCTTTAGAAATTCATAGCCATTCATCCCTGGCATTCTAATATCGGAGATAACGATCTGGTGATCTTCATAACCTAAATTAAAATGTTCTAATGCAGCAAATGGATCAGTAAACGTACAGGCTTTAAATCCATCCACAGATTCTAATGATCGCTTTATTTGATTAGCAATATCACGTTCGTCGTCGACCACCAGTATAGATTTGCCGTTTGAATTCATCGTTATCTTGTACTCTCCTAATTTGTAAATTGCATCTAAAGAATTGAGTATAAATAATTTTTCGGCTAATCAACTACTAGTGCCTAACAAGGTAATCGATCCAAGCAGCTAAAAACAGAATAGGATGTATCTAAATTCTCTGATAATTCGGAGCATTATAAGGAAATTCGTGGAAATCATAGAACATTTGCCTCAGATTTAATAGATTTCTTGTACATGGTAAGTATATCTCTAGGTTTATGTTATATTCAAAGTGACCTATAGAGTTTCATGCAAGCCTTTTATCTTTTGTTTGAGTAGCGACTGCGTTTTATCTATATGTTATGTATCAGATGCAAAAAGAATGAAGTTCAAATTTATAATGATTGTTGTGACTGCTGTATATTACTAACCAAAAGAAGTAATTGAGTAAAATTGCATATCAACATATCATCCTATACGATCTATCTCATTCTTTATTTGGATAGCATCAAAATATGGTTTGATTGATAAAGGAACACGGAGTTTCTTGTACATTAATCCTAACGTTGGTTGTGACGGCACTTGCATTATTATTACCCAGCACGTTTTTGGGTTTAGAAAGAGCTTGGGCTGATTCTGTGATAAAGACTATAACTGTTGGCAGTGGTCCTCATGGAGCTGTTTTTCATCCTGATAATGGATACATATACACGGCAAACGTCGCCTCAAATAGTGTTACTGTGATAGATGGTTCGACTAACACAGTGATTGCTACTATAACTGAACCAAATGATCATTTTCCCCGTGAGCTTGCATTTAATCCAGATAACGGCTACATATATGTGGCCAATGAAGGTTCAGGTACTGTGTCTGTTATAGATGGCTCAACGAACAGGATAGTAGATACTATATCAGGAATTCCACATCCAGTACAACTTGTATATAACCCATCTAACCATTACATGTATGTAGCAGGCCACAACAGCAACTCTGTCTCTATAATAGATACCAGAACTAACAAGGCAGTAGATATCCTAACTGGTTTTCAGGACCCAACAGGAGTTGGTTATAATTCTGATACCGATAACATATACGTAGGTAACTAGGGCTCCAATTACGTCTCTATAATATTAGGTTCAACTAACAAGGTAATTGACACTATAACTGTTGGTCAAGGCCCAGTTAGTCCTGTTTTTGATCCAAACAATGGTAATGTATATGTCACTAACTTTAACTCAAATGAGTCCCCTGGTAATACAGTTTCGGTTTCGGTAATAGCTACATCTACACCTATACAATCACCAACACAAACAACTATCACTTCAGTTACAGATGGTAATGGAAATCCAGTACAAGATGATGGTTCAACAGTTTCTACATCTATCACATTCCAAGTTACAGCTACTAAAGGTACTAATCCTATAGCAGGCTTTCAATGTAGTTTAGATAGTAGTCCATTCTCTACATGTGCTACCACTAACCCAGGTACAATTAACTTCGATGACTTGGCAGCTGGAAAAAAGTATACATTTGAAGTAAGAGCAGTAGACACTCAAGGAAATAAAGATCCAACTCCGGCTACCTTTAGCTGGACTATAATTACGCCAAAGCAAAGCAGTACAGAAGCTTATTGACACATTAGATAACATGCATCTTTCCAGGGCTACAACAAGCCTGGAAGCTCCATTAAATGCTGCTGTAAAACAATTGAATCGTGACAATAATGATGTGGCTGCTTGTAACTTAATGGATGCCTTCTTACATCAAGTAGATGCAAAAGAAGCTAATGGACAGTTAACATCACAGCAAGCTTCAGATTTAAGACAACAAGCAACAGCCACACAGGACGCACTTGGATGTTCTTCTTCTTCTTCTTCCTTTTCTCCACCATCGTCATTAGTAGTACCAACATCACTGTCATGACCACCAATTTTTTGCTTTCTATTTTTTAAGCATGACATTACATGGCATTGTCTACAGAGGAAACAATTTTTATTTGCTATTACCAAAGCGAAGTTACAAAGAACAATGGTTATGTTGGGATGTGGTTTGGCTTATTACCGGACACTGCCGCCACCAGTGTTATAAATAATAGGATCAGTTTAGTGGCTCTCGCCCAGTTCTCTCAAGTCTTTCTATTACAACGTCATAGTTTTCGCTATTGTCATTTATACTTGCAATAAGACTCTGTTCCTCAGCAGAAATTAGTTCATGAAGCTTGTTATCGGCTTCGTCGTAGTCACTTGAGGAACAACTATAACCTGTCCAGCCGTAATGACTCAACAGTAGACCAATGGTACACCTGAAGTTATCCTGGCCGAGATTTCCTCTCTTGAATTTAAAATTGTGTTTCTCTTGTTCTATGATTTCAATTACCTTGGCGAATCTGTTCTTGGGCTTGGTTAAGAGTATCTGGGTCATTCGTAGCTGATAAAGGGACAACTGGCATTATAGTTTTTCTGTGGGTTCCAACGCAAGCTGATCAATGCCATCAAATGAGGAAGTTTGCGGAGCAGCATACTTTGGTACAGAAAATTTACCATAAGCTTTACCTCATTCCTATACCTATCCCAACGCAACTGTAGATTTCATGTCAACATTATATCCGTTCTTTTCCAACAGGTCGTTCAGATAAAGTATTCTGTCTTCCGATATTCCATGACCATGTAGATTCATCAGAGCCATTATAATCTGGCTACGACTTGAGCAGAATCTTTCAATTGCATATTCCTGAAGACTCAGCTCAGACAATTCACGTTTCAATTGACCTTTCTTACTATGGTCTATTACGAGATTGATTACATCAAGGGCTGTAGAAGTAGGAGTTAAACCATATGTCTCCGCAGCTTCATTTAATGCCGCTTTAAATGATATTAATTCGCGTCCGCTAATATGCATGCTATGAATTAGCTCTGCTAATGGAAGTATCTCTTTATATTTAGTTAGTTGCTTTGAGAGTATTTCACAATTATTTCTTAGTCTCTCCTCTTTCTTTTCTAACCTCTTTATACTACGTAGCTTTGCTACAATTTTCTTACCATCAAACTCATTTTCCTTTGCGTTCGTCAGAACATTCAGAAGTTTGTCTGTGTCATGAAAAGATAGGCTATACTCATTTAGTTTTTCGCTTACTCTAATGTACTCGTCAATAGTTTCAATGTTTACATTCTTGCTTTGAAGTACATCATTAGCTTGCTTGATCTCTTCATCAATCTTTTGCTTTTCTTCTAATTTTTGCTTAATATATCCTGACACCTGATCAAGCGGAATTGTTGCTTCCTTTGAGATCTGATGTAGTTGATATAGA
>JBJMFM010000096.1:0-14818 GCA_045808425.1 Nitrososphaeraceae archaeon
AAGAGTAAAATATTAACAGCAGCTGTGGAAGTAGATCAAGACTATAGAAGATATAGACAGGCCAGGGTGAGTAAATCGATGTTATCGCCATCATTATCATCGCCAGCTTCCAATTTTGTAGAAGACCGTACTCAAACTGAAAAATAATAATAATAATTGATTGGTGTATGAGAAATTATGCACGAAAAGCAATCAGTATTGGTATTTGGTGCTCATCCTGATGATATAGAAATTGGTATGGGTGGGACAGTAGCAAAGCTTAATGGTATGGGCTATGACGTTAAGTTAGTGGTGGCTACTCTTCCAAATTTTGTTAAAACGGACACAAAAGAACAACGACGAATGGAAGCAATAATGTCTGCAAAGGTAATGGGATCTAATCAACCGGAATTCTTGGATCTATCAGCAGATGAAATTGTATTTGGTCGCAAATTTGTTACGTTAATAGATGAGATTATTCACAAGCATAAACCAGAATCAGTTTTCACTCAATGGATAGGAGATTCACATCAAGACCATCAGGCACTTACTAGAGCAGTAATATCTGCATCGCGTGACTTAAATAACCTGTTTATGTACGAAACAACTATACCTGGCGGAGTCACTGAAAATGCCTTCAGACCTCAACTGTATGTTGATATCAGTGAAACAATAGAAGCGAAGAAAAATGCACTTAATTGCTTTGATTCGCAAAAAATTCGCTGTGGCGATCTATGGATAGATGCAATAGTTGGAAGAAGTCTCTATAGGGGTTATCAAATGAATACAAATCATGCAGAGGCATTTGAAGCAATTAAAATTACCAAATGGTAGGCATTTGATCATCTCGTGGTGCTACAAAATTACTAATATTCTTCTTTTCATAGTCGGTAATTTGAGACTCAAATTGTAAAGTATTTCCTATTTCATCTATACCTTCAAGTAATGCCTTTTTTCTATAGCCATCTATTTCAAAATACATGACCCTAGAACAGGCGTTTACCTGCTGTTTGGGTAAATCAATCTCCACTTCTACATTTGACGAATTTCTGAATAAATATTCAATTTCTTCATGGCTCAAACTAATTGGCAAAAGCCCATTCTTGAAGCAATTATTATAGAAAATATCAGCAAACGATTCCGCAATTATTGCTTTAAATCCATAATCCCTAATAGCCCAAGCAGCATGTTCCCTTGAACTTCCACTACCAAAATTATTTCTTGTAAGCAATATTTGTCGTCCTGCATACTTTGGATCATTCAGTACAAACCCTCTCTTCTGATTTCCATCTCTGTCAACTCTCAGATCATAAAATAAGTATTTGCCAAAATTTGTTCTCTGAACTAGTTTGAGAAACTGTTTTGGAATTATTTGATCTGTATCTATATTAGATATGTCCAGAGGAGTTACTTTGCTCTTGATATTTCTAAAAACTTCCAATTTTTTACCACCATATTCTTATAACCATTCTCTTACATCTACAAAGTGACCCTCAATTGCCGCGGCAGCAGCCATAACAGGACTCACTAGATGAGTTCTTCCTCCACTACCCTGGCGTCCTTCAAAGTTACGATTTGAAGTACTTGCACAACGTTCACCAGGAGATAGAATGTCTGGATTCATTCCAAGACACATACTACAACCAGATTCCCGCCATTCAAAGCCGGCAGCCTTAAAAATCTTATCTAATCCAAGCATTTCTGCTTGCTTTTTTACTTGTTGTGAGCCTGGGACTATCATTGCCTTAACTTTGTGTGACACTCCTTTTCCTTTTACAATGATTGCTGCTTCCATTAAGTCTTCTAATCTGGAGTTAGTACATGAACCAATAAATACTCGATCAATTTTGATATCGGTAATAGGAGTCCCGGGTTCCAGTGCCATGTATTCTAAAGCACGTATGGCTGCCTTTCTTTCATTTTCATTTCCATTTGCAAAGTCATCAGGATAAGGAACTGTATCCGTAACATCTACTACCATTGAAGGATTAGTACCCCAGCTGACCTGTGGTGCAAGGTCATTGACATTAAACGTAATGACTTTGTCAAACTGTGCATTAGCATAATCCTTTAAATTCTCACGCCAAAAATCAACCATATTTTCAAACTGTTTACCACTTGGAGCATATCTGCGCCCTTTGATATAATTAAAGGTCTTTTCATCAGGAATAATAAGACCTGCCCTAGCTCCGGCTTCAATAGACATATTGCAAATAGTCATTCTCTGTTCTATAGAAAGGTCTGAGATCGTTTCTCCCCTGTATTCTATAACTGTACCTGCTCCGCCGGCGGTTCCTATCTTGTTAATTATTGAAAGTATGATATCTTTAGCAGTAATGGCATGCATATTTCTGAGTCTTCCAGTAACATTAATTGCAAAAGTTTTTGGTTTGTACATCCATAAACACTGAGTGGCTAAAACATGCTCAACTTCGCTGGTACCTATACCAAATGCAAGTGCACCAAAGGCACCGTGAGTAGAAGTGTGGCTATCCCCACAAACAATAGTGGTCCCCGGAAGAGTAATTCCTAGCTCAGGACCAATAACATGGACTATACCTTGATTTGGACTATTAATGTCAAAAAGCGTAATACCAAATTCTCTGCAATTTTGTATTAATGACTGAATCTGCACAGAAGAAATTTGATCAACTATCGGAAGTGATCTATCAGTTGTTGGTACATTATGGTCCATAGTTGCAAACGTTAGATCCGCACGTCTAACTCTTCTACCTTTTAAACGCAGTCCATCAAATGCCTGTGGAGAGGTAACCTCGTGCAATAAATGGCGGTCTATATATATTAGTGATGGACCGCCGTTGTCATCATCTCCATTTTTAGTATGAACTATGTGCTTGTCCCAGATCTTCTCAAATATTGTATTTGGCATGTTGTTATTGCTTCTTTTTAATTAATTTATAACAGAAATATAATTATATGCCAAAATTATTCCTTATTGGCAATGCTTAAATTTAGTATTGAATATGGTATGTACACTATATATGTATCATCAGAATAATAATAGTAGCTATCCAGAATATATTGCAGAGCAGATCAAGAAAGGAACAACTACCTGTGCGCTGACATGTATAGATGGAGTAGTACTAGCTGCTGATACAAGAGCAAGCGCTGGTCTATTTATTGCTGATAAACATGTAATGAAACTTCAGAAAGTTGACAGACATCTTGGGATGACAATTGCAGGTGGTGTAGCAGATGCTCAAAATTTAGTCGATATTATGCGATACAATGCAAATATATATCGAATATCTAACAGAGAATTGATGCCAGTAAAATCATCAGCGAGACTTTGTTCTAATGTATTATTCAATCAGCGATACTTTCCTTACTATGTACAGGTTATTGTTGCGGGCTATGACAACAAAGCAGGTGGGCAGATCTATAATATTGATCTATTTGGTTCAATGACAAGTGAAAAGTTCATTTCTACTGGCAGCGGTTCTCCAGTAGCTTATGGTTACCTTGAACCTGAATTTAAGGAAGGTTTAAGCGTAAACGATGCCTACAAGATAGCGATACAGGCAATTGCAGCAGCTATTAGAAGAAATGCAGGTACTGGTGATGATATTAATGCTGTTATCATAGACAAAGATGGTTATCGTGAATTATCCAAAGAAGTAAAAGAGTCTGTAGGCGCAGTGTACTAGGTATTTTCTTTTCAATTTACTATAAGCCCCAACTTAATTATTTTTATTGTTGGATGGAAATTGATATTACTTGTTTCTTAAAGGAAGAATGACCAAAGTCAAGCCAAGCCTAAAATATCATTTGAGATATCTACATAGTAAAGCTAGATAAAATATGTATATATATGTATACGATTACAATATATTAAAATAAATATTATCGATATTGGAATTACGCTGTCACTTGCAGTATTTTCATTTTACCATTGCATGCAGTAATTTAGTAATTTAGAGCGACATCTCTCCTAATCTAATAATAATAGTAGATCCCATTTCAATATCATTTATGTTATCTTATCATCGCGAGTTTAACAATGCTGCCAAATGTCATTATATTATACCAGGTTGAAACTTATCTCCTTTATACAATTATGATTGAACTTCTAGAAAATTGATAATCTGGCACAGCGGCAAATTTCACAAAATATTTAGTAATATGGAACCTATATGTATTTTCTGCCTCTAAAGTATTATGTATTTTTTATTCCGCTGATAAATCCCAGTAGTTGGCATCTTTAAATTCTTCCTTAGGCTTTCCTAGTGCCTTCCATTCTCTAAATGATTTTGAATATAGTTTGACATTCTTTATGCCAGCCAATTTTAACGCATAGTATGTTAGGCCAGACAGTGTTCCAGCACTACCACAATATGTAATGACTTCAGAATCAGCTGAAATTCCTCTGTTATCGATTAACCTTTTTATTTCTTTAGGATCACGAAGAATGCTACCATTGGCTAATCCTATCATAGTATAGGGAATATTTTTAGCACCAGGAATATGTTCAGTCAAAAAATTCAAACGTTCTCTAGAATCTATCAATATTTTATTAGGCTGTTCCTTTGCAATCTCCACATAAGATGCATCTGCATGAATATCATAATTTACATTTAGCGAATGTTGTGTTTTTGGAAAAGTATTCATCTTCTTTTCAATTTCCAGCCCACTATTTTTCCATTGGCTAAATGTCATTTCTAGCAATGCAGTATTATCATGACCAACATATTGAAAAGTCCAGACTACTCGAGCAGCCAACGCACCAAACGTGTCATCATATACTACAACAGGCATTTTATCTGATATACCTAGATTCTCCAAAACCTCTAATACTTCTGATGGTGAATCTTTTGCTAATAATTGTGCAAGCGGTAGTGAAACTGCAGTTGGAATATGTTCTCTTTGGTAATCTTCTGCCTTCCGTACATCTACTACACGAACTATCTTTTTTCTTATTAATGTTCGTAAAGTATCAGCATCACATATGATAGATAGTTGGAAATTATTATTATTACTATCATTGCTATTCCTAGCTATTATATTATTTTCCCATCTCCCTCATCCTTTTTCATTTTTGAGATTTTATATTTTTTATCCCTGATAATAATTTTTATGCTGCGCATTCTCCTCTGGCTGTCTTTGCACTAAATTTTGTATCGGTACCATAATCAGTATATAATTCCGGATCTTGTTCTATAGAAGGTAGCTGTGCAACCGAAGTGAGTATTGCCTTAATATTTTCAATATTCTTTACACTTCCCGTTCCCTCTCCTTTTAAAATTATATTGATCCACTGGTTCAATGTTTCTGAACCGCGTTTCTCTTGTTTGTATATTTCAATTATCTTATGAACTATATCTATGACACGTTTTGCTGGTACGCGCATTATTGCTCTGCCCAATTCTCCATGTTCTCCTGCACTCCCACCAAATAGCATTGTATATGTTGGCGCCATTGCAGTACCTATTCTTGATGCACCACCAAAGAATCCAATTGTAGCTATTTCATGCTGTCCGCATGAATTTGGACAACCGCTGATCTTGATTGTAGAATCCCTTAGGCTATCATCAGTATCAAATCCTAATTCCAATAAGTTGCGCTGTACTTCTTTTGCCAATCTATGTGAGTTTGTAATTGCTAAATTACATGAAGTAGTTCCAGAACATCCAACTGCTGATGCAATTGTTAATGCTCCAGGATTTGCCAGACCTATAGATGCTAGTCTATTATAAAATTCATGCAGATCATTAACTTTAACATAGCGTATTGCAAAGTTCTGATGGGGTGTGTTTCTTGCCGTGCCTTCTGCAGAGAAGTCGCGGATTATTCCTGCCAATACTCGGAGCTGATTTGCTGTAATATCACCTGCTCCTAGTGTTACAAATATTGTAAAGTAGCCCTCTTGTTTTTGTGTAATAACGTTAGTATGTAGCCATCTTTCATAAGCTGGACTTTCTATATTGACCTGTTCATTTAAAATGGGTACTTTTATCATTCTATGTGCTTTTTTTGGCAACTGTCGAGTTTCTTCTACTGGTTTAATGTCAAAAAGTCTTGCAGTAGATGCTGCAGTAGTCGCTTCTACTATCGAACGCTCCTTGAGTACCATCTTTTGGAATTTATCCCAACCCATTTCATGTACTAAATAGCGCATTCTGTTTCTCGCCATGTTTTCACGGTTGCCATGTCTATCAAATAGTCTAATAGTAGCCATGCTTGTTGAAAGCAATTTATTCTCAGGTGTAAAGTCCTCTAATAGATGACCTATAAATGAGGCTGCACCAAGACCGCCACCAAGGTATATTTTAAAGCCTTTTATGTCATCCTTGATTGAAGGTATCAAACCAATATCTGCAATTCTTACTAGTCCATGTTTATCGCAACAAGCAAAATTGATCTTGAACTTACGTGGAAGGTTCTGGCACATTGGATTTCTGATAAAAAATTGTGCAATTGCTTTGGCATAAGGTGTGGCATCAAATACTTCATCTGGACATATACCAGCAAGGTGACTACACATCACATTTCTAACAGTGTTACCGCATGCCTCCCGTGTGGTAAGACCAACTTCAACTAGACCCCTCATCACTTCACTAACATCTTCAAGTTGTACCCAGTGAAGTTGAATATTCTGACGAGTAGATACATGAGCTGAGCCAATCGAGAAAGCTTCTGATAAACTAGCAATCTTCTCAAGCTGCTCTGGTGTAATTTCACCACTTGGAATTTTGATTCTAACCATGCTATAATTCATATGTAGTCTAGAACCATATGCGCCATGCTGAAGTCTAAATCTACGGAAATCGTCTTCTGATAATTTGCCCTGCCTGAAAAGTTTAACTTTTTGAGCGAAAATTTCAGTTTCCTCCTCTCTACCCCACTTAGGACTAGATTTTTGAGATGAAATACTGCTGTGTTTAGAGCTAGCATGAATGTTAGGCTTCTTCAATATGGTATATTCCGGAGTACAAAACCATATATCTCTTATGGAAAGAGGGTATGTTAGTATATATACACGAAAACAGCGGCAAAAATCACCAGTTTCTATATATTGCCATCTATAGAAATTAGGTTCAGGCTAAGTTAACAGTGTAGTCCTATAAACTTGATTTAAGGTCATAGGATATGTCAGTCCAAATAATATGCATATGTTGATAATAACAAATCATATATCCTTGTTATCTATTTCCTTAACCATCTTACCTTTTGCCATGGGAATAATTTTCAGCCTTGCTCCACGAAATTCCTTTTTCAATTGTTTGCCACCAAAAGCTCTATCTAAGAATATTGCTAGTGCGGCAATTTCTGAATGCGGCTGATTTCCAATTGCAATATTGTAGTCGACGAGGCCATACAAATCTCTTGGAACTTTTTCTGCACCAATAATTACAAGAATCTTGTCCTCTTTTCTTAGCTGATTTATTGTATCTTCTACATTGATACCATACATCGTTAAAAGGACTGCCTTTCCACCTTCTTTCTTCCATTTCCTAATCATCTCTCTCCAATTTTCGATAATTTCAATTGCAAAATCAGATCTTCCACCCCATCTTTTAATAACTCCTTCTAAGGTCTCTTTTATAGAATTATCTACTTCTGTCATATAGATTCTGTTGCTACCAAATGCTCTAGACACTAAAGCTGCATGTGTAGTTATACGATCATCCCGCAATAACCTGTGCCCTATTCTAAGAACTGATATTTTCATTACTATCAACTAGATCTATTCGTTCTTCTTCTTCTTCTTCTTCTTCTACTACTACTTCCTTCCCCTTCCCATCATCATCGAAAACTAACAATAATATTAAATTCTTTAGCTGAGCAATGTTTAATCCTGTCTTTGCGGACACTGGCAAAACATGTTTTTTAGAATCCAAAATGCCGAGACACACAGACGTATCAACAGCATTATAGTTATTAATCAGATCTGCCTTGTTCAATAAGTAGATGACTCTTGTCATGGGAACTTCAAGTTCATTCATTAGACTAATAGAGCTGTGTAACTTCCTTGCTACATCATCTATTGGCTCACTTATATCAAGCACAAGTAAAATAAGTGCAGAATGTGTTAGCTCATGTAGGGTAGATTTGAAAGCATCAATCATATATGCTGGAAGCTTATTTATGAAACCCACTGTATCTGAAATCAGTATTTTCCTATGATTCAATTTTAATGCTCTGGTGGACGTTGTTAACGTTGTAAATAATCCTTGTCCTGTAATTTTTGTTTCCCCTGTCAATATATTGAATAGAGTTGTCTTTCCTGCCGAGGTATAGCCAGCAATTGAAATGGTAGGCAGGCCTGCCCTTGACCTCTGTGCTCTATGAAGAGATCTTCTCTTCTCCTCTTTTTCCAATTTTTTCTTCAGAAATGTTGCGCGTTTATTGATATCCAAAAAATAAACATCAGCATCGTATTTGCCCATACCGAAAAAACCTGGCTGCTCACCTTTTTTCGCAAGCCTTACTTTTTCTCTTGCTCTAACTATATCATATTGAAGCTGCGCAAGTTTGATCTGAATTCTGGATTCTGCAGTACTTGCTCTATGTTCAAAAATCTCTAAAATCAACCGCTCTCTATCAATAATTTCAACTTGACAGAGAGTTGCTAAATTATACTGTTGTGTCGGCTTCATTACCTCATCAAAAATGATTACTTCTGGTTTTAATTGTCTGACTAGTTCTTTTACCTGTTCAGCCTTTCCACCTCCAATGCCATATTTTGATCTTGTTATATGTCGTTGACTCACTATTTTCTCAATATAATATCCTGCAGTACTTGCCAGAGAAATTGCTTCTTTTATGACATCTTCATATGGGTATGTAATCAAGATGGCCTTTCTATGGTTTAAGATCATATTATTCCTCTTCAATACTCACATACAATTTAATTCCCAGAAATCTTTCCAACTTTTTCGCAAGCATTTCATCAGGTTTTAACGAACTTGTTTCAAATTTTCTCAATAGTGTTGCCTTTTCATTCATCTGTATTCCTAATTGTTCATGCGTCAAACCTTTTTTCATCCTAGCTTCTCTAATCAATTTCGCAAATTCAGGACTAAGTATTGTATCATCTGTCATCTTAATCGTGGCGCCGGTTTTTTTTGGAGTGGGTTTATTGATAGTTTTCATTTTAGAACCTGCAGATGGCACATAAGGTTTTCCACGTCTGGAACACAGATTGCAGACATTGAATACTGTGCCATCGATCAAAACCGCTTTTTTCCCATCCATTATCTTACGACCACACAGCTCACAAAATGATGACATATGCAGTATTTTTGATTAATGTAAATTTAGTCTTTTCTGGTTTTGATGAGCTACAACAACCGTTTAATATAGCATATTTCCTCAATTTAGGTTTAAGCTTTTACTTGGTTGTTAGTATACTTGTAATATAGTAAGGACATTGGTAGCAAGCTATCAAGAAAGTGCAACTTCTCTAAATAAAAATTAACAATATGTTATTTTAATATCACTTATTGTTGAAATACTACATAAATAACAAACAAATTCCGTCCATCCATAGATATATTTGGTAAACTGCCTGTGGTACGATTCATATATACGTCTTATTCTTACATACTCGTCCAGGTTAGTCTTTATGTATAGTACTTTTGGTATTCGTGTTTCTATATTGATTTATTTTAGAAATATGTATGAGAATTTGCTGAAATCTATCTGTGTATTTCGGTTATGATCGATAATGAAGCCTTTACCGCTGAACCCAAAAGAGAAAGTATCTTATCATATCGATGCTATTTTTGGATTTGGCATTTCTGATGTCATATCAGAAGATCTTGAGGTTGAATATTCTAGAAGAACTGGCAGGATTAAAAATATTCATATTGGAAAATATTTATTTGCAACTATACGCACAGATGGTGGACTTGCTTTAACAATATTTGGAGCAACAGAATTGTTAAAGAACAAAGAATTCAAAGAGAATTGTGTTATCCCATCCAACGAAGCAATACCATTTGTCAGCGAAGGCAGATCATTATTTTGTAAACATGTTGAATGGTGTGGGTCGAATGTGAAAGTGGGATCTGATGTGGCAATCATAGATAAAAGGGACATTGTTATAGCAACAGGCAGATCGCTATTCGGATCCATTACGATGAAATGTTATCAGAAAGGAGTTGCCGTTAAGGTCAGAGAAGGAATAAAAAGCCGACCAAATTAAATAAACGTGATATGATGCGTGGCGGAAATCGTGAAATGAGGCGCATGTTAGATAAGATGGGCCTTGAAATGAAAGACCTTGGTAGCATTGAAGAGGTGGTTATCAAAACAGAGACTAAAGAACTTTATCTTATAAAGCCTCAGGTAATTGAAATGAAGGGCAAAGATAGCACTATTTTTCAAGTAGTAGCCACAAATATCGAAGAGAAACAAAGAGATATCCCCGTATTTAAGGAAGAAGATGTCATCCTTGTTATGCAACAGGCAACTGTTTCAAAAGAAAAGGCGATTCAGGCACTAATAGATTCTAAAGGCGATATGGCCCAAGCAATTTTAAATCTCACAACATAAAAGAGTGCCACTATTTGAGTAAAATAAAACTTCGTAGAGCTAATTAAAGCAATCAACCAATTTATCAATTCAATAGCATTATTCAATATGAATGATATTTGGATCCTATTATTTGACCAACATCATCTGTGCTATAGAACGATAAGGCTTATGAATTTACTACAATGATTATATGTGGTTTGTAATTATATATAGTTGAAGATAGGTTTATGCAATTATGAAGATTTTTCACATCATTGGACCATATATGAACCAAACTGCTGTTCATTTCCAATTGGCTTTTGAACACATTATTAGAAATTCAGTTGTATGTTAATGTTAATCTTAATAGCAAAAACCAAAGTTCGGTAGTTCCTTGTATGCGGATCAATAGGTGAAATATAACTGAAAACCAGGAGACCTAATTCAAGAGATCTATTTGAACTAATTTTAGAGGTAGAATTTTATAAGAGCTCCAAATTCGGAGCATATAGGCTATGAGCAGTAATAGCAAATTTAATTTCGCTCTTTCAGATGCTGAATGGCAAGTTATTCTAGATTCTCTTAGCAATACCATATTTAATGAGGATATCACAGAGGAGTCTAGAAAAAAGGCAAAAGAGTTATTTTTAAAATTGCAGAAAGAACTTCTAAGAACGTAAATTAGATCAAAACACTTTTACAAATCATAATTTTTTGTTGGTTATGTGTTGTGAAAGATCTAATCTATAGAATAAGATATTTAACCTTTCTCCTGTGAGCCGTCCAAAAATAAGGTGGGCCATTATCTGAATGGCTGACGAGAATTTTCAAGCAAGATCCACTGCAAAACCCAATGACCTATACCTATTATAATCATCTAATAATATCTTTGCCAAGCGCTTTGTTATATCAGTGACACTAAGCAAACCCACAATTCTATTATCTTCCTCTAAAACCGCTATTCTTTTGATCTTATTTTTTATCATCACTCTTGAGGCAGTATCTAATGAATCGTATGACATGATTGTTATAAGAGGAGACGACATAATTTCCTCTACTTCGATTCTGCTTGCAGCAATGTTTTTTAGACACACACGTTTAACCATATCGCGTTCAGTGATGATACCATGACATTGACCTTTTTTGTCCATTACAATTACTGAGCCTACTTTCTTTTCCACCATAAGATCAGCAACATCTTGAGCAGTCTTTCCTGAGTTAGTAGTTATTGTAACAATCTCCCTTTGTGACATTATTTCGCTAACTGAGCTCATAATTTACCTATGCTCTGATTCTTTATTTTATTTTATGTAAAATATAAGAGGTCTATTAGATCCTTTTTGATACTTTTAAATCCAATTTAGAAAAGTCACTGAACCATTCATTGTTTTTACTGCTTGGAGTCAAATCAGAACAAAATTGTTAAACAGCTAATGCTAAATGGAGCTGAAAATACTGTAAATCTGTTTCTAGTCAACAATCTATCTTCCCTCTCATTTATTGATAACATAAAAATCTCTCAACCATGGTCATAGTTATATATTCCAAAATAATTAGTCAAGCTTATAACTGTTCAATCCATGATGATTGAACTTAAACACTAATTAGCATTTTACATATTATTCAGTTTGATTTTTGAACCAATATGGATCAATAACACCAACTTACTTTAGCTAAATGACTTCGACTAGTCTTAGAAATTAGTGCCGGAGGCGGGATTCGAGCCCGCGACCTTTCGATTATGAGTCGAACGCTCTAGCCAAGCTGAGCTACCCCGGCAAGCCCAGCAGCGTTCACCAATAAGAATTCTTTTTATAAGATAATATAATCTATTCAAACACGTGTCCCGTATGCTCTTGCAGGGTATCCTTTCCTGTATGGAGACTATGTATATGTTTAGATAATTCTTCTTTTGAGTCAAAGGAGAATTCGCAGTAAGGACAGCTTAATTTAGCTGTACTAATGTCTCTCATATAAACAATAGCCTTAGGATTGATAATACACACCGGTGTTCCACGCAGAGCAGCATCCGCTGTAGAAATGGTTGCCATTTGAACTTTTTCAAAAATATCTTCTCTTGCTACCATTCCAAGGACGGCTGCATTTGAACTAACCATTATCTGCCTTATAACGTGTTTATCCATAATAGAAAGTGCCCCCTGAACTGTAGTCTTAGGATCCACTGCTAATACTGGACTAGTCATAATCTCTCTAAGCCTTACTTTGGCTGGATTCCTGCCTTGGGACATTACTTTAAAGAGGATGTCTGTTTTACTTACTATTCCTACAACCTCTGCGTTGTTCCTCGATACAAGTACACTACGAGCGTTTCTCTCTTTCATACTTTTAATTGCTTCATTAGCAAACCTATCACTTTCAAGGAGAATTACATTTGTGTTTAAGATAAGTTCAATTGGTGAAGTTAGAAATGATGTGATATTGTCTGGAACATACGACAAATCCTTCACAATAAAGACTAAGATGTTTTATTTATAGTTGATCTTATATCTAATTATCTGTATTCCAATTTAGGAAGATAACTCTATAGTTGCTAATGCATTACGACTTCCATATTATATTTAATCGTGAGATGATTATGAGATGAAATTTCCAGAAATGGTTTAACATACGTGTTGCGTCCTTATGTTATAGAATATCAGAATTGCTTCTAATACAGTGATACTTCCTTGAAAGAAGCTATGCTGTAATATGGAAGCGATAGAGGTTTAATAATCCAAGGCAATTTTCATTAGTGTAAGAGAGCTTTTTACGTTTCTGGATGATGAAACTCCTGATTCTAGGTGGGCAATATCTAAACATGTATGTGTGTTGCGTATAATCAATCGACAGACTGATTTTTGTTAATCATCTTTTAATATATGATTTTCTTGTAACAGAACTATCTTGTTTATTATTATTATTATATATACACACTATCTATGTCTAATTACAAGTCATCATTGGGTATGCGTTTACTTGAAAATTGTGCAATTGTAAAGATTAAAATATGAAACCAAGCGCTGACTGACTGAGTTTTGTATTTATTATGTAATAGAAGATAAACAATAGCAAAATGTTATTCGTATTCAGAGAATATATTATATACGTGAAGTTGTGATGACGACCTGCAGGCAGTATATTAGGTATGAACACTCGCTTTACTGATGGAAACCTGATCATCCTATATGCTATATATAGAGGTGTGTCAATGGATGGAGGTCTACCAGACTATATAAATGAAAGGGTAAATGTGTGTATCAACACTTTTAGAATTATCATGCAGTCAAAACCTGATAACTATAAAACTATGATTATAGTTGTTGCAAATACAATATCTGCTGAAAACATTAAAGATAAACTCATAAAGGCAGGAATTGATCGAAAAATAATTGCAGTTGACTGTATCTCAGAAAATGTAGCACAGACCTTTGACCATATCCTAAATATTATTAAAACCAAAATTAATCCACCATTTATTTACTTTGTCAGTTCTGTTTGGCTTAGAGATATTTGTGAGTCTACAGCAATTTCCAAACTTAAAGGATATAGGGTGCAATTTGAGGGTGCTTTGGATCATAGACCTGTAGAAGAAGTTGAGAAAGAAAAAGCATTGGATATTCCAAAAAAAGGCATAGAACACTACAAAAGAAAAGCAAAAGATAAAACAATTGATATGCTGCTCAATTATATATTCAGTGAAGATAAATAGCTTTATCCCTATTTAATTAGCAGATCGCTAACATTTAATATCCATTTCATGCTCGGCTAGTGTATAGTGCGGTCATCGTCTAGTTTGGTTAGGACACTGGCCTTCCATGCATTTATATAGAAAGCGAGGTCAGCCCGTAACCCGGGACTTGTCTTACAATAAGAGATGAGCGGGAATTCAAATCCCGGTGACCGCACTATATATACGAATTCATATACTCCAACTTGGATCATAAGAATAGGTGCCTTGCAAATAACAAGAGTTCATAATCGCATAGAATTTAGAAAACACCGAATAATGGCGATAATATCAAACTACTGCAGGTATTGATGCTTCTTTTCGGAAGAATAACTGGATTAAGGAAGGAGGAATCAGAATATACCGATTCATTATTAAATAATTAATACAAAATTTTTAACACAATCCACTGCCTCAATAAAGCCCTATTTTGAGTTCAGCCAGTATTGCATGATAATAGCCGGTGATAGATGGTGATACAAGATAATCGCTGATTATGGAGGGGTATCAAGGCAATGAAAATGGTAACTTAATGATAACTGGATGGTAATATAAGATACAGAATGGTAATAATGTCGTAAATGTCGTATTTTTGTTTTATACTCATTTTTTATAAAGACTTGCAGAAATATG
>JBJMFM010000097.1:0-3192 GCA_045808425.1 Nitrososphaeraceae archaeon
AAAATCACTAAAACCAGTAGCTTTCTTTATTCCTGCAGTTTTTTCTGCACGATCTATTGCTTTAGGACTAATATCGTATCCATAGACATCATCAAATCCTTTCTCCTTGACATATTTTGCTACAGGTAGTCCTAACTGTCCGAGGCCTATTATCAAAACTTTGTTGGATTCAATTTTGCTACTATTGTTCATTCATTGGTTCAGCTCTTCAGGGTTGTCGACTGTCGTTGTATTTTACGTTGTAATAAGAGGGCTTCATCTGTATTGTAATGCTTTAGACCTTCGAAAGCAAATGGTTGCTTTGCCATTGTATTTGTCGTCGTTGCGAGCGCAATAGCTAGTGTTGCGATCGCAGTTGTTACCTTCACGGGGAATTTTTGGATGCCCACGCCCATATTAATAGGAAGCAGAATATATAAGCGTATACTTCTATATGGTAAGATAGTTGTATGTTTAAGCATATAACTATACATAAATATAACCGTGCATGTAAATCTTGTGTATGGGGACGGATGAAACGATAGGAGATGAAACCAAAACGACAATAAAAATTCCTACCGATCTGCTTGATGATTTCAAACACTTGGCTATAGACATGAAAACGACAGTAACTGCTCTTATCGTAGAATCTATGAGACAATATCTTAAAGACATTAAAAAAAAATAATTCCAGTTATCGATTAACGACCCAACCATGTTGACGGTAGCAAATAAGTATAATAACAAAACGTCATCCTAGGTCTTAATAAGCTGAAACTTACAGCATTGATAGCGATGAATTAATCTGGTATGTCGTTATTATTGATCCAGGTGGGCAATTGTGCTAGCCCTAATCATTAGAGATTTTAGCAATGACATTGGTAATATCGATAAGAATAGAAGTGACTACTAGGATCAATGAAAAATAAGAACTCAATAGCATCTACTATTCTTTACTACTAGTTACAGAGATTATTTTGTGTATTAGTTTTTTAATAGCTTCTTCTTGTTGATACTAATAACTTGCCAGAAGTTTCGGAATAATATGAGCCACATGTTAAACAAATAATTGATTTTTGTTTTTCTTCCCCTTTAAGCCTAATTGGTACAAAGTCATGTTCATGTATTATCGTGCTGCTGCCATTGTTTCTGAATTCTTTGTTGATACTATTGTTGGTATAATCATATATTCGAAACATGCAGTATCTTATAGAACAATACGATATAAAATAATTACCAAGAAAATATTATGATTATTGGCTGACCTGCGTTAATTGTTGCCTGTTGTAACCAAAATAGATAAAATCTGACATTTTCACAAACCAATGGGAACTCAAGAAATGGTGTGTATCGAAACACCTATGAGAGAGTATAAAGAAATTCAGTTGATGAGGGAGTATGTTATGTCAATGCACCATATTCATATTGTAATAATCTAATTCACGAATTTCGTAATAATAGACGAACCGGTCTGCTAGTAAAGCTCAAATGCCTCTGAATTAGAACCTGTTCTGCATAAATAATAATAACAATATATGCAGCTCAAAGACATTTAATACAACTTTTTATGTATAAGGGATGGACTAGTACATGATAGAAACATCAATAGTACGGTTCGACCAGATGACTAAGAGGTTTTCTGTTCTTTATCGTGTATTTAGATCTGCAAAGTTACCTTTTTGAAGCCTTATTCAAAAAAGATGACATCATTTTTTGTCTGTCCTCATGTGCAAAACATAATGCCCAACCATAAACTTCTAACTGTAATCCTGTATCAATGTGCGCATCCATTCCTTTGTTGATTAACATTTTACTAGTTTTGACAGCAGTATAACTATTCTTTGCAATCTCTTTTGAGACGGAAAGACATTCATCAATCAACTTTTTGTTTAGAATTTTAGCATATTCATTGACTCTTTGTTTTTCTTGTTGTTGTTGCGGTTCGTCAGAACTGGCAGTTGGTGTGGAAACTGTAGTAACAGTTGTACGCTTAGCTGGTAATGACCTCCTCTCTTCTTCAATACTACATTACTCTATTAACAAGCCCAATTCTTTCTGCTTCTTCTGCTGTAATCATTTTCCCAGTATAGATGAGTTGTTTTGTTTTTGCTGGACCAACAATTCTTACGAGTCTTTGGGTCCCTCCCCATCCTGGTGGAATACCAATTGTAACTTCTGTCTGGCCTATCTTTGCATTGCTTGATGCTATCCTTATATCACAGACCAATGCAAGTTCGCAGCCACCCCCCTAAAGCATAGCCATTAACTGCAGCAATAACTATGCAGCAGTCATTGTCATTAAAACTGTGACGAGAGCAGATTTAATCACATCCAAATGCTATAATGGGTTTTTGATTTTCGTTAGTAATCATAGCTGTTGACATAGAAATTGTATTGCATGCTATACCAAATCTTCCTTTAGGGTCAACTGTTATTATTCCACCTGTCTTGCCAAATCTTTAAGTTAACATGTCAATTGTTTTTTTACTTAATAAACGCGCGCTATTTTTTGATTGCATCTGGTCGCAAGCATATTTACATAAACGAAGTCTCATAATACACTCTCCATTGCCAGTAGCACATGCTGCTCCTGATTTATTCTCGGCATAGACGCGCGAACCAATTATTGCAGAATCACCTATCCTTTCATGCATTTTAAGCCATATTCCACCAGATGATATGGCTGAAGCAACGTTTCCTTCTTTGTCAATTGCAACGGCCCTTACAGTAGAATAATGTTGATGATTTTTTCTTGTGATGCCATAGATGAAAGCATCATCAACTTACTATTCTTTTTCCATTTTATTCTAAAATTCTTTATAAGACTGTTATATTCATTCACTGTTTTCTCATTTACATCATGAGGATATTCTTCAACAGTATTGTCAAATAGCTTAAAGTTATTCGATCGGAGACTATCATCACATGATCAGTGCCCTCAATGATTTGTGTTGCTATCTTTACTGCGTTTTCGATCGCTTTTGCAGTTCCTACAGAACCAGCTGATATATCTCTCCCATCCATAACTGAGGCAAATAAAAGATACTATAATGTAGAATTTTCTTTACTAATATAGTTAAATAATACTACACCGAATATTATGTTTTAACGATATTTGGGGATGTAAACGGTTTGTTATGCTTCAAGACAAATGATGGAAGGAGGTGTCATTGCATTTAGCATATCTGGACTTCAGACTAGATTAAACAATAG
>JBJMFM010000098.1:0-4625 GCA_045808425.1 Nitrososphaeraceae archaeon
TACCTCTGTTACTCCGGCTACGTAAGAAATTTCTTTTTGACTTATGTTTTCACCAGTTTTGATACATGATATATAAAGAACAGTTGCTGCTAATCCCATTGGATCTTTACCAGCAGATATTTCGTTTTCTGTGACTTTTTCCATGATGTTAAGTGCTTGACGTTTTGTTTTTTCAGTTAGATTAGCATTGTTTGCAACTTTGGCAATACACTTGAGCGGATCAATATTTGGAACTTTATAGTAGTCAAGCTCAAGCACTAGCTGCCTGTATATTCTTGCAATATTCCTTCGTTTTACATTACTAGCTACAGCAATATCTTTCATTGTTTTTGATACTCCTAGGGCTCTACATGCAATATATGTAGTAGCACAAATTACTACTGGTATCGATCTACCACGTAAAAATCCTCTTTGCTGAGCTTTTCTATACAAATATGCTGTATTTTCTACTACTGCATCTGATAATCCAAGTTTATCTTTTAATGTATCAAGGAGCTGAAAAGCTTCCCTTAGACTTCTATCTGATGGAGTGTTTAATTGTAGTCTAAAATCCCATGTTCTTAACCTTTGCATTGTAGAACGAATTGATGGATCTATCTTTGTTCCACTTGCATCTTTATCATTCTTTCCTACGATAGTAGCAAGTCCCATATCATGGCTGGCTAATGAAGTTGGGGCTCCTGTCCTGGCTCTTGTTTCGTCCATTTGTCCTCCACTAAATATATGCCGCTCTGAATGGCCTGTATCTTCAACTTTATCTGATATCACCATACCACAGTTGCTGCAAATAATTTCACCTGATTCAGGATCAGTTACTATCTTGTCAGTTCTCTTGCATATGGAACATAAAGTTTGAGTATCTTTAGAAGCATTATCTTTATTTTCTATACGTTGTATTTTACCAATAGAGAGATCATATTTTGGATTTTCTCTACTGTAGTTATTATCACCATTTCTTTTATTAGTTTTTGAAACCCTGTGACGATGTATAAGAGTTTGGTCAGGGGTTAAATACCAGACCATTACAGACAATGCACTATATTGAACATAAAGGTATGTGTTATCTGGCTTGCTATGTACACTTAGTTCAACTTTTGTGTATTAACTTTCAATTGTGTACAGACCAATAAAATAATCATTGATAGGAAGTAAGGGCAGCTATAGAAATTCAATTGGTCTAAAATGATAAGCCACTATACCTAAAGTCCTTACATATTATGTCTAGGTTTTGTGTTGCTTCATATCTTTGCTCCGGGTTATCATGTGTAGATTCTTTTTGTTCTTTTAGTATGGTTCCATCGCTTACTAGTTCGCGAATAACCAATTCAATTATTGTATTATATATAGTGTAGTCTTCAGATTCTAGCACTTGGCGTCCAAAGCCTAATTCCTTACCGGCTAGATAACTTTGTAAACGATCCTGAGAAAATAATTTGTGTGGAATGAAGATCCTTGTGCCTTTATTATTTCGGATCTCAGCGCATATAATTCTACAAAAAGTCTGCTTTAATGTTGTAATATCTCTTTCTACCAGAATTCTTTTGATATCTTGGTCTATTACTCTTCTTCTGTTGTCAATCATATGGAAAAGGAGCTAGTAGGTATGCATATTTAAAAGTGCTACATATCATATTATACTAAAACTCAGAGGATTCTTGTTATTTAGTTGCATAGAATGTTCTTTCTTATGCTAAGACAGATTAAACTATGTATGCGTTTAACGTTCTCTTCATCTTAATGCTTCTATATCAAATGGTTTTTGAAACGAATGAAACATATATAGCATTTTCTTAATGTATTTCTCTTTTGATGGAAACTTGATTAAATTCTGTCGGTAAAACTCAATTAAATGATCTATAAAGCAGTCTAATTCTATTTCTTTTCTTTCCGATGACGAATAAGTTAGCATTTTAGCAAACCAATATTCTATCAATGCATCTTCGCCATACTTTTGTTCTAAGTCTAACAGAAACGCAAAATTGGAATGACATTTTCTACACAGCCCATGATGCGCATCTGAGTATGTTTTTTCTTCTACATGACCACACTTTGCTTTCATCATGATCATAATAAGTCACAGATAACGATGTGATGAAAGGAAATATAAACTATAATCAATTTGGCTTCAGTTCAGAGTCTGCTGTAAAAATAAGCTACGTATACATAATAATGCGATACTATCATTTTATATCTGGCATAGGCAAAAACCAACAAAAGAATATCATATGCATACAAAACAAAGAACTTATTAGTCTTGAATTGCATGTCTAATCTTTAGAGGGTAATAAATTTTGTCTGATGTAGACTACAACATAGAATCAGGCAAGGGTTACTTAGAAGGTGCATCTAAGTTTAAACCTGTAAAGGTCGAACTGAATGTTTCAAATGCAAAGACAGACCAAGTCCATTACTGGATCAATGAAATTACAAATCAATATGCAGATTTTGTTGTGACAAATGTCAAGTCAGATCCTAACAAAATATCCTTTGATATAGGCTCACCTAGTATGGAGGATTTGAAAGCTGAAGATATTGAGTTCAGAATGAAAGAATATCTAGATATGAATGTACCACCTTTTGAGGTCAAAGAATTAAAGGTACAGCAGCAATAATAATGGCAGTAAAATACACAAGCACCATTTTTCTAAATTAGAAATGCCAATATAGAGAGTATTGAATTGCAAAAAACACAACAATCGTGAAGTATCCACTTGTTATAGCACAATTTCTATTATTTTATCTTCATTAATCTTCTCCTGCTGCATCTAATCAACCATATCTGATACTTAATGACTAGAGTCTTTGTAGGGAAAACTTCTGATATTCCAGAAGGAAAAATGATCCATATACAAATAGACAAAAAAGAAAGATATTCTAATTGCAAATGTTGGAGGACGGTACTATGCTACAAGCAATATTTGTACTCATGAAGGCAATAAGGGACATTATAAATTGAAAGAAGCATGCTTACAGGCGTGTAAATTTTTGAAATTAAAACATCACATTCATTTACCATATGAGAAAAGTATCGTAGAAAGAACAATCCAATCCAATATCTTAAAGATAGAATAGAAAGTTTTGATGATTATTTTCGTTGTAGAAAGGAAAGAAGTTGCAAATTAGAACATATTTCCAATTGGTTTAGGATGTTTATCGATATGCATAACCGAAGTATTATCTACTCCTCTGTTAAATGAACACAGCCTATTTTATTATCATAGTATGTCATCACCATCATCTCCATCAAAAGAAACTGAATTAACAGATACAGCATACGACATTCTACGGAATATTTAAAATTTCATTGGCTATTTCACGGAGTAAGCACATAACAAAGACAAGGTCATATCTTTAGACAAATTACATTCCTCCAGGTCTGGTTAATAATTTGAAAGCAATATTTGGTCCCATTTGTTGGTTATATGCAAGATGAATCCACAGTAAGGCCATATACTCTAACACCCGTGCATTGATAAGAGGACCCGCATCTACAGTATCAAAACCAATTTCTGTAGCCAGTTTCTTGACCACTGTTTTTGACTTGAAATCATCCCCACAGATAAAGGCGTCGGCTCTGACTAAGCCAAATTGTAAATTATCTAGTGTTTTTGCACCTATAGAATTAAACGCCTTAACAACCTTGGAATCCTTGGCCCATTTTGCAATCTCTTCAGCAGCAGATGTTGAGGATTCAATCATTAAACCTGTTAGGTCAGCTTTAATCGGATTTGTTGGGTCTATCAAGATCTTTCCAGAGAGATCCCCCGCGCTTTTGATTGTTTCTTCAACAGCCATCCACGGTATTGCAAGAACTATTACGTCCGCAAAAGAGGCTGCCTCACCAATGCTTCCAACCTTAACACCGGAGTCAATAGATCTAATTAGATTCAAAACGTTGTGACTCTGAAGATTTCTAACCCCAAACATTATCTGATGCCCTTTCTTAGCCCATAATCTTCCTAATGTGCCTCCTACATCTCCTGCTCCAATAATAGCAATTTCCATATGTCTATATTGCTCTTCTATTATTTCAGTTCTTTTACATAAATTATTTCAAAATATTTTCAGGTTAACTGTAATCAAAAGAAAAGCACAAATAGATTGCTCATCACATAGATTTATTATCTGTGGGCTTAAAAGAACTCAGTTATATAAAACCTTTAAGTCACTAAAACGGTAATATCCTAAGACAATTTAAATGGACATGTCTGTTTCATGCAGTAATTGCGGTAAAAAGATTCAAGATTATCCAGTATATTGCTATATGTGTGACGATTATTTTTGTTCAGACCAATGTCATATGAACAAACACAATAAACAGTGGCAAAAATTTTGATAATTAGCTTAAGGAAATTCTTTCTCTATCCTGCCTAGCTTATTTTACTAATTTATCAAAACTAACTGCAATGCAAAAAGCAGGAATCAGTGAAATCCAATGAAAGTATTGTACCCATCCTATAGCAGCAAAAAATACCACAAAGGAACCAATCCATATGACACAAAACCAATCTTTTCTTATGGTCTCCCTGATATACTATTGACTGTGCTAGTGACAGCGTCTTAATCTTCTAGACCAACTATCTATATCTTATTAGCCTTAAGACTTCACTGCATTGTTATCCATA